>JADFOU010000108.1 GCA_022562655.1 candidate division TA06 bacterium | reverse complement strand
CTCATCACGTATCTCCAGTCCAATGCCATGGATCAGGTGAGGGCGACCTTCCTCCCTTTAAATTCTATCAACAATGTCCTCCTCATCATCGGAGTTCTGACCGGTTTGGTCTACTTCTTCTTCTCCAAAGAGCACAAAGGGGTCTTTGGGGTGACGGCTAAGGTGGGAATCTACTTCCTGATGGTTGCCTTTGGCGCCTCCTTTGGCTATACGGTAATGGCTCGAATCTCCCTCTTGATCGGGAGGATGCAGTTCCTCCTCTTCGAGTGGCTCCCCACCATTCCCCTTTTCAGAGGACTGGGAGGGGGTTGAGAAGCAGTGGCAGTAGCAGTAGCAGTTGGCAGGGGAAAAGACAGTAGGTAGAATGTTGTAGGGAGTAAGTAGGGAATGAAAAACCAGTAAGCAGTGGCGGTAGCAGGAACAGAGTCTCCTGTTAAAAATTGAAATTTTGAGATGTTAATTGTTAATTTTATATTGATAAATGCGAATCATAGACGATAAAGGACAGGATGCCTTCACCAACATGGCGGTAGATGAAGCCCTCTTCCAGGGATATGTCAGGGGAAAGTCTCCAACCACCCTCCGGTTCTACACCTTCTCCCCTCCGGCAATTACCCTCGGCTATTCCCAGAGGATCGAAGAGGTTGATTTAGAATGTTGTCGGAAATTTGGGATCGATGTCGTCCGCCGTCCTACAGGGGGACGAGCGGTGATCCACGATGGGGACCTCACCTACAGCCTCATTGCCGAATCAAACGACCCCCTTTTCGGGGGTTCTCTACATGAGACCTATCAAAAGGTCTCCGAATATTTTGCCAAGGCCCTGAGAGAGATAGGGATTGAGGCCCACCTCGTGAAGCACGAACCCCGCCCCTACAAGGGGCGGAGCGAAGCACGAAGCATGAAGCACGAAGTACGGAGTTCTCTCTGCTTTTCTTCCCCCGCAAGGTATGAGCTTTTGGTAGTAGGAGAGAAAGTTATGGGAAGCGCCCAGATGAGGAAGAATGGGAGCTTTCTCTTACAGGGATCCCTCAAAGTGGATGAACCGAGTATAGATTACCATTTTTTGTTTCAAGAGAATGGATTTCTACTTCCCAAAAGCCTCACTTCGATCCCCTCGCCTGTCATTGCGATGGCGCCTTGGCGCCAGAAGAAATCTCGCTGGCTCGGGACAGGTCAGGGAACAAAAATAGGGGTTGAGAGACTCAAATACTTTATGGAGGAGAGTCTTGGAATGGGATGGAAGAGGGGCATACTGACCGAAGGGGAGCAGGAGCAGGTGGTAGTCCTTCGGGCGAAATATGTCTCTCCAAAATGGAACTTTAGGCGGTAAAATTTTGTTGAAATAATGAGAAAAAGTCTTGACAAAATGACATATTTTTGATAGAGATTGACTTCAGGAGAAAAAAATGGTTGATTTTTTCAACAAAGGGGGTCCTTTTATGTGGCCCCTCCTCGTCTGCTCTGTCTTAGGTTTAGCCTTTGTCCTTGAGCGGTTTGTGACTTTTTTCCTTGCCAGGGCGAATCCAAAGAGGTTCGTCCAGGATCTGAAGGAGGCAATCAAAAAAGGAGGGGTGAAGGAGGCGATCACCATCTGTGAAGGGAATCGCAGCCCAGTGGCAAGGATTCTCTCCGCTGGACTTGCGAAGTCCACTCAAATCGCTGGTTCGTCACCAAACCCCGGGGGGGGAGTTCACAATCCTCAGGATCGAGATTGGGAGTTGGAATTCAGGAGAAAAAGCGATCGAAAGACGGCAATTGAAGAGGCGATCACCAACTCCGGTGCTACAGAATTGGCTTTTTTAGATCGGGGGATGTGGGTATTGGCGTCTATTACCAACATCGCTCCCCTGATCGGATTTTTAGGGACGGTTTCGGGGATGATCAGAGCCTTTGAGGCGATTGCTTCATTCGGGGAGGTGGATGCGGCTATAGTTGCTACGGGGATCTCGGAAGCCTTGATCACCACAGCAACTGGACTTGCTATCGCCTTTCCCATCGTCTTCTTCCATTCCTTCTTCACCTCCCGGATCAGTGGATATACTCGAAATATGGAGGAGGCGTCCAACGATCTGGTAGAATATCTCGTGGAACAAGGAGAATAAGATGCGATTCCGGGAGAAGTCAGAACCCCAGGCGACGATTCCTACCGCTTCCATGGCGGACATCGCATTCCTCCTCATTATCTTCTTTATGGTCACCACCATCTTTGCCAAGGAAAAGGGGCTCCAGATCGTCCTTCCCGAACCCATCGAGGTGAAGATTGCACAAAAGAATATCACCAAAGTCTATGTGGATGCCAATGGGATTGTCAGATTGGATGGAGAGGTGATTGAAGAGATAGGGGATCTTAAGGATAAGATCAAGATGAAGATTGCAGAGAATGAAAGCCTTATTGTGGCGATGAAGACGGAAAGGGAGTGCCCATATGGGAGGATGGTTGAGGTCTTTGATCAGTTAAAACTGGCAGAGGCAAAGCGGATTTCCTTTGTCCCATCAAAACCAAAATGAAACCACCCCGCCTCAGGCGGGGTTAAAATCAGCGAAATCTCGTGGTTTAGAGTTCTGCAATGCGAATTATATATAAAAAGAAGGAGCAGGCGACTATTCCGACCGCCTCGATGGCAGATATTGCTTTCCTCCTCATCATCTTCTTTATGGTGACAACCATCTTCCGGGCAGATGAGGGGTTTCATGTGGTGATCCCTCAAGCAGAGGCGACAAAAAAATTACCGAAGAAGAATATCGCTCATCTCTGGGTGAGCAAGCAGGGACTCATCTCTATTGATGATCATATAGTCGCTTTAGACCAAGTGCGTTTCATTATGGTTGAGAAAGTCTTTGAAAATCCCAATGTGATTACCTCCATCTTGGCCGATCAGGATGTTCCGTATGGGGTGATGAACGACCTCTTTGAGCAGCTTCAGAAGGCAGAAAGCTATAAGGTCTCTCTGACTACGAAGTTGAAAAAAGGTGGATAAGATGCGGCAGCGTTTTGCCAGTCTAAATGAAAAATATGGAGGCATTTTAAAAGGGAGTCTCCTCTTCGCCCTGGTCTTCCACCTCCTCGGATTTTCTCTTCTTCCGGGATATGAGCCTGTGCCTATTGAAATAACTGTCCTTGCTCCAGTGGATACCCTCTTCTGGATTCCCCCCTCTCCCGGTGTGCCTCCTGATGAGCCAGCACCTCCAGAGATTCCTGAAAGGGGTATACCAGAGGTTTCAGAAGATACTATTGTCCCTATAATTGTTCCACCGATGCCGGTACCCCCCAAAGTAGTTCTACCCAAAATAGAAGAGGTTATACTTAAATCCATAGGTGAAGTCGAAATACTTCCGAAACCTCTGCATATTGTTAAACCAGAATATCCGAAGTTTGCCCGGATGGCGGGAATGGAAGGAGTGGTTGTCTTGAAACTGATCCTTGATGTGGATGGGAGTGTCCTCGATACGGAAGTGATCCAATCTCCCCACGATGCCCTCAGCCGTGCCGCCGTCGTTGCGGCAAAAAGCTCCCGTTACACGCCAGCCATCTGGAATGGAAGACCGGTGAGGGTCTGGATTGCCCAGACCTACAGATTTGATTTGAGAGGATAGAGGATGAATAGTATTGCCGATTTGAAGGAACGTTATCCTGATTATATCAAAAGGGCTTTCTTCCTGGCTCTCCTCTTCCACGTCTTCGGTTTTGTCGCCTTACCCCATTATTCCGTAAGTCCCTATACACCGAGGGTGGAGAGACCGATACAGTTAGAGCAGCTTCCCCCTCCTCTCCAAAATATCTATGAGCCGCCACCGGTTCCGAAGCCCAAGGTGGTTGTTGAGGTGACGGAGGAGGAAGCGGAGGAAGAGACCATTGAGGAGACGGAGTTTACGGGATGGGAGAAGGATATTGAGCCGCCTCAGTTGGAGACACCGGATTTTGTGCCTTACGATACTCCCCCCCAGCCGATTCGAATGGTGAAACCGGTCTATCCTTCTATCGCACGGCAGGCAGGCCTCGAAGGGACTGTCTTCCTGAAACTCCTGATTGATGTGGATGGGAAGGTGATTGATGTGAAGATGATCAAGTCTCCTCACGAATCTCTCACCCTGGCTGCCATGGAAGCGGCAAAGCAATGTCTCTTCTCGCCCGCCCTCCAGAGGGATAAACCCGTGCGGGTCTGGGCGGCTCAAGGGTTTCTATTCGTATTGAGAGAGTGAAATAGAGAATGAAATATGATCCGCCTGCCGATCCCTTCGCATTCCCCATGACCAAAAGGGCGGACAAGTGAAAAGAAATTTAAGGAGGTAAAGATGAAGAGACTTTTCGTACTTTCGGCTGTCACCCTCCTGGCTCTTCTCCCAGTCATCGTCTTTTCCGGGACGACTGGAAAGCTTACCGGGAGGGTGTTCGATAAGGAGACGGGGAATCCCCTTCCCTTTGCCAATGTGATTCTGGAGGGGACGGGTCTCGGGGCAGTGACCGATATGGAAGGTCGCTACTTCATCCTGAATGTGAGACCCGGGACCTATACGGTCATCGCCCGGTATGTGGGATACAACGACTTTCTGAAGACGGAGGTTCGGGTCTTCCTTGATCAGACGACCGTGGTGGACTACGAGATGACACAGATCGTCCTCGAGATGAAGCAGATCATCAGGACAGAGGCTCGTCCCGTCGTGGACGTAAAGGCCGTCGCACCGAAAAGGTACGTAACCCGGGAGAAGATCCAGCGCCTTCCCGTCACACGCTTCGAAGAGGTACTGGAGATCAGTCCTGGATTCGTTCGAGGGGGGGCTGGGGATGAGCTCCATGTCCGCGGGGGGCGAGGAGGGGAGATCCTCTATTTGGTGGACGGCATCCCCATCAAGAACCCCCTGATCGGAGGGGGCTTCGGGATGCGAATCGGGACCAATGCCATTGAGGAGATGGAGATCCTAACGGGAGGGTTCAGCCCTGAGTTTGGAGATGTTCAATCCGCTGTGATCAACGTGATCACGCGAGAAGGGAGTGCAAATAAAACCACCCGACGGCTCTATTACAAGACGGATGATCTGGGTTCTCCCTTTAAGGGATCCTCCTGGAATACAGATCGGGTAGAGTTCTCCATGGGGGGGCCGGACAACTTTATTCCCAACCTCCTTCGCTCCGCCTTTGGGCTTAACCTGAAAGGGGTTCTCACCTATTTCGTCAGCGCCGATGGGGAGTGGACCGACACCCCTCGTTCCTTCCCCAAAAAGATCTATACCCGCCAGAAATACGATCTTGTTCTCTTCGGAGATCCCGTGTCTTCCGTCACCTTCGCGGATCGGCAGCAGAACCTATACACATGGAATGTAAAAAGCGTCTATAAGTTCACCCCCTCCAAGAAACTCACCCTTGCCTATCGAGGATCTCGGGAGAGAGAGCATCTCTACAAGAAATTCGACCATATCTACCGCTTCCTCCCGGAGAATGGGCGATGGCGGTATGAGAACGGCGACCAGGAGTCGATCAGCTGGAACCATGTCTTGGGAGGCAGCAAGACCTTCTACAACCTCCGGTTGAGCCGGTTCATGACCTTTGAGAATCGGAACCCTGCCAACAAAACCCCCGGTTTTTTCGAGGACGGATTTTCCCTCGTCTTCCCGAGGGATCTCGATGGAGATGGGTTCTACGACAGGGGATATGACCAGTTTGTTCAGTGGCGGCAGGCCCGCTCTACCGTCTGGACAGGAAAATTAGATGCAACGAGTCAGTTCCACCCCAACCATGAGGGGAAGGCAGGGATGAATCTGATATACCATGTGGAGGAGAAAAAGGAGATCCAGTATGCCTATCGCACTTACGACGGTCCCCCGGACGAGGGGGAATACCCGGATCAGGGGGTCTTCCGGGACTTCTACACCCGGACCCCCACCCTCGCCGCCCTCTATGTCCAAGATAAGATTGAGACAGAAGGGATGATTGTCCGGCTGGGTCTCCGCTACGACCTCTTCTACCCGGGGAAACAGTCGGAAGTTTTCATTGATCCTACAACTTTCGATACGATAGATGTGAATGTAAAGCACAATATCTCCCCCCGTCTCGGGATCTCCCACCCCATCACCGACAGGGCAAACCTCTACTTCAACTTCGGTTGGTTCTACCAGGTCCCCGAGTTTCAATATATTTTCAGAGCGGCGACCCAGAGTTCCAGTGCATTTACTTTTTACGGAAACCCTGATCTGGGCTTTGAGAAAACCGTCCTGTATGAACTGGGGGTCCAGCAGGGGGTTGGGGACCACTGGAGGATGGATGTCAAGGGGTTCTTCAAGGATATCCGTGGGCTCGTTGATCTGGAGAAACGGGGACAACCTCCCCTGGTGGGACACATCTTTGAGAATCTGGATTATGGCAATGCCCGGGGAGTGGAAATCACCGTGGATAAGCGGTATTCCAATTATACGAGTGGAAGTCTCACCTATACCCTAGCGTGGGCTCAGGGGAAGTCTTCCAGTGACCGGCAGAACTATGACAACGACTTTTTTGGCCGGCCTATCCCCGTGCGGGAACACCCCCTGGACTGGGACCAGCGCCACAACATCATCGCGGACCTGGACTACCGGATTCCTGGAGGGGATCATCCTCGACTCTTCGGTTTGAAACTTCCGGATCGGTGGGGGGTGACCCTTCTCACAAACTATCACTCTGGGTTACCTTACACCCCAGCAGTGAAGAAGGGAGAGCTCGCCATTCCCAACTCGGGGCGGATCCCCGCCTTTATCACCTGGGACATGAAGGGAGACAAATCCTTCAAACTGGGTTCTTTCAATTACTCCTTTATCGTCGAGGTTCTGAATCTCTTCAATAAACGGAATGTCAAGAAAGTCCACGATGATTCTGGAAGGCCGGATACACCGGATCCGGAAAGGGAGGGATACGAACCCAAGAAGGCTGCCTCAGGCTTCTACGCGAATCCTTGGAACTGGTACCCTGGACGCCATCTCTCCCTGGGTGTCAGTGTAGCATGGTAGGGTAAAGATTTATTTAAAAACA
>JADFOU010000107.1 GCA_022562655.1 candidate division TA06 bacterium | reverse complement strand
ACATTATAATATTCTAATATACGAACGGAACTATCCTTTTCTTCGAACGAATTCGTTGGCCTTTTGAAGTAGTAATAGGATCTCCTTTCTTTTCAGGCGATAGAAGACTTGAGTTTTTTGGGTTCGAAAACGGACCAATTGATGTTGACGGAGAAGACTCAGATGCTGGGATATGTTTGAGCTTTCTCGACCTATCCGTTTTGAAAGTTCTGAAACTGTGTACTCTCCATGAGCGAGATTCTTTAATATCCGATAACGAATCGGATTCGCAAGGACCTTGAATAAGTTTACCGTTCGGAGTTCATCTTCTCTCATGAGACCTCCTTTTCACTGCAAGGATGACCATTCGTTTCGATTCGTGGCTGTATTCCCTTCCGTCCAATCCGCCTAAAGTTGAATCCACTTGTAGCCCCGACTCTTCTATCCTATGGATCATTTCCCTCAGGGTATAAAGACGAAGGGAATGACTCCGCTCTTTTGTCTTCCCCTCTCCGATAAAAAGGGTTCTTAACGAATTCTACTCCGTGGAAGATCCAACTCCCTCTCATCGAGGGCAAAGGGTTCCTGGTCGATTTCCTCCCAATCCTTCGTTCGTAGGTTCCGAAGAATCCATTCCCGATTGTTGGTCTCCAGCAGAAATTTCCCCCTTTTTTGAGAGCCCTGGAGACATCTTGGATGACTTTGAAATTTTCTCTCTCTTCTTCAAAATAACCAAAGGCAGTGAAGATATTGGTCACCCCGTCGAATTCGTTCTCATAAGGGATCCCTCGCATATCCCCCGTCATCCAGCGAACTTTTATCCTCTCTTTTTGGAATCTCTCTTCGTCTTTTCAAGGAAAAGTTTGGAGAGATCAAAACCGGTCATTTCGTAACCCTTCTTCGCCAAGGGTATGGAATGGCGCCCATAGCCACAGCAGAGGTCTAAAATCCTGCTTCCCTTCGGAAGATTGAGGATCTTCAAAATTCCTTCTACTTCTCCTGGAGCTCTCAGTCGATCCCGGATTCCTTAGATCCTCAGAAAGTCATCATCAAAAAACTTTCTCCACCACTCTTTGGGGACTTTCATGGGTAACGCCTCAAAACGTTGAGACACCTTTCTTTGGAATCAAGTCAACATTTCATCCTAATCGGAAGGGGTTAGCGACAATATACCAAAGGGATTCAGGAGTGTCAAACAAAAAGGTGAGCTTCGAACTTTTGAAGATCTCAGGAGGTGAACTCAATCCGCTGTAAAGTCCACTCTTTTTTTTATTGACATTGGGGAAGAGGGAATTATAATGGAATGGATGGGAAATATCGTAGTTGTAGGAGTACAGTGGGGAGACGAAGGGAAGGGGAAGATTGTGGATCTCCTTGCTCAGGAAGCAGATATTGTTGCCCGCTCACAGGGAGGAGCCAATGCGGGACATACGATCTTTCGGAAGGATCGGGAATTTGTCCTTCATCTCATCCCCTGTGGTATCCTCTATCCAGAAAAGGTCTGTATCCTTGGAAATGGAGTGGTGATTGATCCAAAGGTATTATTCGAAGAGATTGATCAGCTTCAAAATTATGGGATTTCTGTGGGAGATCGGTTCTTCATCAGTGACAGCGCCCACATCACTCTCCCTTATCACAAACAGGTAGATGGTGCCCGAGAGCTTTCCAGAAGATTGGGGACGACCCAACGGGGGATCGGCCCCACCTATGTCGATAAGATGGGGAGGATTGGTATTCGAACATCGGATCTCCTTGATTTTGAAATCTTTAAAGAGAAACTCAAGAAAAATGCGGAGGAAAAGAATTTTATCCTTCGAGAGTTTTATAAAGAGACCGGTTGGGATTGGCAAGACACTCTTGAAGAATTTCAAAGGTATGGAGAGAGATTGAGACCATGGATCACGGATACCTCGCTCCTGATCAACAAGGCTTTGGATGAGGGGAAACGGATTCTCTTTGAAGGGGCTCAAGGAACGCTTCTGGATATTGACTTTGGCACCTATCCCTATGTGACAACGAGTAATGCTTCCGCCGGTGGGGTCTGCACAGGGCTCGGAATTGGTCCCACCCGAATTCAACAGGTATTAGGGGTGGCGAAGGCCTATACCACTCGTGTGGGAGAGGGTCCTCTTCCTACTGAGTTTTCTCCAGACCTTGATGAGATGATGAGAATTATGGGGCGGGAGTACGGAGCAACCACAGGACGACCCCGACGATGTGGATGGTTGGATGCCCTTGTAGTTCGAAAGTCAGTGCGTGTAAACGGTGCCGAGTCTCTTGCGATTACCAAACTGGATGTCTTAGATGGGTTAGAACGACTGAGAATCTGTGTTGGATATCAGTACAGAGGGAGAACCCTTTCAGAATTTCCGAATCAAATAGAGGTTCTTCAAGAATGTGAACCTGTTTATGAACAGTTGGAAGGGTGGCAGAAGGAGACTAGAGCGGTGAGACGGATCGAGGACCTTCCCCGAGAAGCCCGGAAGTACTTGAATCGGATTGAAGAACTTGTGGGAGTCAAGATATCCATCGTCTCGGTTGGACCTCGACGAGATGAAACCATTCTACTTGAGAATTTTCATTGGTGAGTGAGAACAGTTGATTGGTTATATCATTGAATCGTTAAATTGAAACATTTGACAAAAACCCATTTAACCATTTAACAATCTTTGTGGGGCCGTTAACTCAGTCGGTAGAGTACCTGCCTTTTAAGCAGGGAGTCGCAGGTTCGAGTCCTGCACGGCCCACTTCTCAAAATTATGGATATGGGTAACTGGTTAAATGGTTAAATCGAACCCATCTTTATTTAACCCATTACCATTCGACCAATAACCGACACTACCGGCCCCATCGTCTAGGGGTTAGGACACCACTCTTTCAAGGTGGTGACGCGGGTTCGAGTCCCGCTGGGGCCACAAGAATTAAAAAGAGGGACCCGAATCGGGCCCCTCGAAATATTCCACCAGGATTTTCTATACGAACCTATTCATTCTCTTCTCCGAACGCCTCATTGAGGAGCTTCTTCAATCTCTCATTCTCCTCCCCGATATGATTTGTTGCCAGTACTAAACCCGCTAACTGGGTCCGCCCATTTTTGAAAAATTGGTTAATCTTCTCAAGATCTAATCCCTTTGTCTCTTTTCCTTCAATCTTCTTGAGTAGCTGTTCCAAACGCTCATTCTCCTCCTTCATCTGATCTGTTCCCTGAATCAATCCTGCTAATTGAACCTTTCCATTTTTGATTGATTTCTGTATTCTCTCTAACACCTCTGGGACCTCCTTCTGTACTCGTAATGTCTGCTCATATTCTTGTCTTGACTTCTGAGTGGTTCTGGATAGATCTTCAGCCTCTTTCTCTAACTTCTTTTTGCGATTCAAAGATTCGGAAATCTCTTCTCCCAATTTTTCCATTTGAGTTGTCAATTCCTCAAGTTTTTTTGCGAGTATAGTAACCTCTGGTTCCAATGCACCTTTGAACTTCTGCAATATCCCATCATAGCCAATCTTCACTAACTCTCCCTTCATCTCTTGGGAGAGGGCTCTGATCTTTCCGGCTATCTCAGATTTCTCATTGATCCTGAGATTTTCGATGAGGGGAAGAACTTCTGAGTGGCTGATGAGTTCGTCAAGGCTGAGATTTTTCACCTGGGAGAGTTTGCTTTCCAGATATCCTCCGATGAGGGTAACGGTGGGGAATGCTTTGAGAACTTCCTCGGGAGTGATCTCTTTTAATTGGAGGTCTCTCCTCTTGCGAAGGTGCTTCGTAAGGACCTCGTCGAAGAGAAGAATGGGGTACAGAGAGTAGAGGTCGAGATCGCTTTTGATCGTGAGTGTAAGCCCTTTCTTTGGCTTGAAGAGAAACTTGGAAAACTCCTCCTCATACTCTCCCAAGAGATTCATGGTATATTTCCGTTGGACTCCCCCTTTCCCATTCGTGGAATAGACGATGTCATTCTCTTCATATTGAAGGATCAGCCCTATTCCACCCAATTGCTCACCGGCGGCGACAATCCCATAGAGTTCTTCTGATACAAGATAGAGAGGAATCGTTCCCCTCCACCAATTCCGCCAGGATGTCGTTCCCTCAAAACCTAAACGAGCAGTTTTGGTTTGACGATTGTGATCAGAGTATTTAAAGAGAATCTGTTTGTTCGCCATGGAAATGTAAATTCAAAATGTGGCGGACAATGTTTTTGTTTAAATCTTCCTCTTCCCCAGAAGAAGTTCTTCCATCACCCTCACTTCTGTGGTCGGGAGTTTGCAGGTGTAGTTTTCGCAGACATAAACTGTTGCCTTACCGTTCAGGGTCAATCGACCTTCCAACATCGGGATGAGCTTCTGGGTCTTGCCGTCCCCCGGGGTGGCAAGGGCTAAAACTTTGTTGGGGATGAAGTGGCGGTGGATCCCTTGAAGGAGAACCCGGGTGTCTTCCGCATTGTGCCTTCCAGCGAGGACGATCTCCTTAGGAGTGTCCAGGTAGAAATCGAGACCACAGAGGAGTTGTGGATAGGCGGTGGGGCTTTGGTTCAGGAGGGAGGAGAAAGAGTTCAGCGACTTTTCTGCTAGGGTTTTGAGATCTCTATTCCCTGTCAGCTCTGAGAGGCGGAGCAGGTTCAGGATAGCGATGGAGTTTCCAGAGGGGATTGCCCCGTCATAGACCTCCTTGGACCGGGCGAGGAGGACTTCCCCATCGTTTCCGGTGTCAAAGAACCCACCCCCTTGTTCATCCCAGAAGAGGCGGACCATCTCGGAATGGAGTCGGAGGGCCTCCTTGAGATAGTCGATTTCAAAGGTGGCCTCATAGAGATCAATGAGGGCCATCACAAAGAAGGCATAGTCCACCAGATATCCCAGAAACTTTGCCTCTCCCTCCCGGTACCGCCGAAGGAGCCGACCCTTTTTGACAAGTTCTTTCTGAATGAATTTTGCCGACGACTGGGCGGCTTCAAGGTACTTGGGTTCCTCGAGGACCTGATAGGCATAGGTCATGGAAGAGATCATCAGGCCATTCCAGGCGGTGAGGATCTTATCATCCCGGTGGGGGCGAATTCTCTTGGCACGAACCTCTAAAAGTCGATCCCGACCCCTTTGAAGGATCTCTTTCAACTCCTCTACAGGGATACCGGCTTCCTTTGCCAGTCCCTTTAACTCTCTCCGGACATGGAGGATGGACTTCCCACCTTCAAAGTTCCCCTCCGGGGTCGCCCCATAATAATCGCAGAAGAGGTCCCCTTCCCTCTCCCCAAGAACTTCCTTGATCTCTTCCGGTCTCCAGACATAGAAAACCCCCTCCTCTCCTTCACTGTCGGCGTCCTCAGCGGAATAGAACCCGCCCTCGGGGTGGCTCATATCCCTCAGGACATAGTCCAAAATCTCTCTCGTAATCTGGGCATAATCCGCTTTCCGGGTGAGTTGATATGCCTCCAGGTAGGTTTTGGCAAGGAGGGCGTTGTCATAGAGCATTTTCTCGAAATGGGGAACGAGCCATTTGGGATCGGTGGAATACCGGTGGAACCCTCCACCCACCTGGTCGTACATCCCCCCATGAGCCATCCCCTCCAGGGTCTTCTCCACTATCTCCAGTGCCCTCTCTTTGCCCGTATTCCGATAGTAGCGCATCAAAAAGGAGAGGGTCATGGACCGGGGGAACTTGTTGCCACCCCCACCGAACCCCCCATAGGTCTCGTCAAAGCTGCTGGAGAGTTGGGTATAGGCTTTCTCTAAAATCGCCTCACTCACTCTCCCCCCTCCCTTTGGAAGGTCCCACTTCCCCTGAAGATAAGTCGTGACCCGGGCACCTTCATTCTCGATTTCATCCCTGCGGGTCTTCCAGGCATCGGCCATGGTGAGGAGGATCTTTTTAAATCCGGGTCTTCCAAACCGGTCATCGGGAGGGAAATAGGTCCCTCCAAAGAAGGGCTTTTGATCCGGGGTGAGGAAGACGGAGAGGGGCCAGCCCCCGCCCCCTGTCATCGCCTGTACGGCGGTCATATAGACCTCATCCACATCGGGCCTCTCCTCACGATCTACCTTGATGGAGATGAAGTGCTCATTCATGATGGCGGCGATCTCCTCATTTTCAAAAGATTCCACCTCCATCACATGGCACCAGTGGCAGGTGGAGTATCCGATGGAGAGAAAGATGGGCTTGTTTTCCTTTTTTGCCGTCTGAAGAGCCTCCTCCCCCCAGGAATACCAGTCTACCGGGTTGTAGGCATGCTGGAGGAGGTAAGGACTCTTCTCGTGGATGAGGCGGTTGGCGTTTTCCAAATTCTTTTCTCCTTTCTCACCTTCCAAAGACTGGGAGTCCCTTGAACAAGCCAAGAGAGCCAATAGGGAAAGGAGGATCCAATGTGCGCTTTTCATCACAATAAATATACCGTCCTTTCCTGGAATTGTCAAATTTTGACACCTGATCATTCTGTTTATTTGGGGCAGACAAAAGTTTCCATTATCTTCTTGATTGAATAAAGGTCACCTTTCGAGCCATGGTGTTATGATCCAGACGGAGGAGGAGAAAATAGATCCCACTGCTCGCATGAACTCCCCCCTCATCCCTCCCATCCCATGTGAGGTGATGAATTCCGGGTTGAAGTGGAGATTTCAAGAGTTCCCTCACCTTTTTCCCCGCTATATCTATGATGGCGAGAGAAAGGCTTGATGTCCCTCTACCGAATGATTCAGGGAGGGTTAGGATGAAGGCAGTATTTGCTGAGAAGGGGTTCGGGGAGGGTGGTGTTAACGCCAATTTTATGCCCCGAATGTCAGACTTTGGATCTTCCTCTTCTACAGAGTTGACAGTGTCTCCGACAATCCGATAGATTCTATTGGTTGTGCTAAACCAGAGGGCACCATTCGGGCCGGTCTCGATGTCGAGGTTAGAGTTTGCAGTACCTATGTCAATAACCTCAACCGAAGCAATGCTGTCCCTACCCGGTTCAACAAGTACGATCCTATTAAGATTCAGGGTGTTCCATTCGGCAAAGAAATAGTTGTTTTGCCATTGGGGAACTTCGGAGCCGGTGTAGAAATGGCCTCCTACGGGGGCTGTGACCGGGTTGATCCGGAGGAGGGGTCCTATATAATTGGGG
>JADFOU010000106.1 GCA_022562655.1 candidate division TA06 bacterium | reverse complement strand
GCCGGCGCCCGCGAGGATCAGCGAGAAGGTCGCGAGGTTGCCGAGCAGCAGCGGCAGCCGAACCGCCGCCCACAGTGCGCCGCCGCCGTCGAACGCCAGCTCCGCCACGGCGGTGAGCGCACTGCCGGCGAAGAGCGCCACCAGCAAGAAACAATACCGCCTCGCCGGTCACCTGATGACCAAGCTGCTGGACCTCAACCCGAACACCGATGATTTCCTGAAAGCCGTGAGTCTCCTTTAATTGATCCCGGAGGTAGCGGTTTTCATCAAGGAGGGTCTTTCGTTCAAGAGCCCTGTCTAAGACCTGTTTTACTTCCTGAAAACCGAGAGGTTTTTTGAGATAGTCATAAGCGCCTAACTTCATCGCCTCTACTGCCGCTTCCACCGTGGCGTATCCTGTCATCATGACGACCGACTGTTGGGGTTTTTCCTCTCTGACCCTTTTCAAAACCTCCAGACCATCCATACCCGGAAGTCTCACATCCAGAAGAAGGAGATCAACCTCAGTTTCTCCAAGAGTTTTTAAGGCCTTCTCCCCATCTTCTACCAGTTCTACCTCATAGTTATCCTGGAGGGAGGCGAGGAGCCCCTCTCGTATTCCACGGTCATCATCTACGATTAAGACTTTTGCCTTCATTTTCCCTCTCCTTTCTGCCTAATACGAATCTTCGATACTCCTAAGGGGTTTGACTGGTTTGTTACGGAGATTTTACTCCTACTCGAAAATTTGAGTGTTGAGCAACGGAGTTCTTCAAACCTCCTCACGGAGTTCTTCAGATCTTACAGGCAATTGAATAGTGACGCGAGTTCCTTGGTGGACTCCACTTTCTATAAAGATTCTTCCCCTATGATTTTCAATGATCCTCTTTGAGATGGATAGGCCAAGTCCTGTCCCATTCTCCTTCGTAGTGAAAAAAGGTTCGAAGACTCTTCTGCGATTCACGGACGGGATCCCCTCTCCTGTATCCTGAAATTTGATCCCAATCCACTTTCCTTTGGAGGCCCCCGAATCGTTGCTTTGGCCTATTTCAATTCGAAGACTCCCTCCACCCTTCATGGATTGAACAGAGTTGGTGATGAGATTCAGAAAAACCTGAACCAGCTGATTCCGATTCGCCGAAATTGGCAATAGAGAGTGGTCATAAATCTTATGAATTGTCACATGGTTGTTTCGGATATAGTTTTCGGTCAAGAGAAGGCACTCTTCAATGATAGACGGTATAGATTCTTTCTCGAATTTGGGTTTGGATCCCCGGGTGAATTGTAAGAGACCCCTCACGAGGCTACTAATCCGATCAACCTCTTTGTCCATAATATTAATAGAAGAGCAGTTGGGGTCCGAGGAAGGAATGTTTTTGAGGAGAAGTTCGATCCTCCCCATGATGGTCATGAGAGGATTGTTAATTTCATGGGCAATTGAACCTGCCAGTTCTCCTATGGAGGCGAGTTTTTCAGATCGCATCAGTTGGGCATAGGTGATTTCAAGGGTTTCAGCCTCCGATTCGAGCTGTGTGGCTTTCTTTTTCAGTGTTTCATGGGCCCGAGTTCGTTCAATCGCGAGGCTTGCTTCATGAGCAAAACCCTGAAGGAGTTCCAGATCAAACGGGGTGAAGACCCTCTCTTGAGAGAAACTTTCTAAATGAAGGGCGCCGAGCTTCTTCCCATCGGCTGTAATGGGGATTGAGAGGGTAGAGGAGACCCGATTTCCTTTTGAGGAAATTTTGAGTGCCTTCTTCAGTTTCTTGGCGGAAAGGAAAAGGAGAGGTCTTCCCCTACGCCTCAGGAGGTCTGTTATCCTAATCTCTACAGAAGTAGGGGTTGTGGTAATACGATCCTGGGAGGGATCCCTACGAAACCAGAGAGGCTTCCCCCCATTCTTAAAGATGGTCAGAGTGACCAGATCGACTTGAGGAAAAAGTTCAGAGGTCTTCTTTGTGATCAATAGAAAGAGTTCTTTTATATTATTGGACGAATGGATGGCCTCGATGACCGAGAGAAGGCCCCGAGACCCTATCGCTGTCTTCTCTGCCGAGAGTCTTCTCCAGAATTCCTTGAGAATGAGAGTGATCAGTATCCCAAAAGCCTTGAAGGTCTTCCTTTCACCTGCTGTGAGGGTTGACTTGTAGGTCTTTGCTGAGCCCAACCGCTCCGCACTACCCCTCGAAGAACCGGGCTTTTGGCTGGCCCTTCGGAGGTTTTTCGATTTTTTCTTCAGATCGGTGAGAGGAGGCTCTCTGAGGAGGAACCCTTGATAGAGGGGGAGAAGGAGAACTTTCTCCTTCAATTTGAGCTTTTGGAGTTTTCTCCCTAAAAAGAGCCGAGGGAGGATTTTGGGTGAAGTTTTCAGCCTACATCTTTCCATGAGGCGGTTGTAATCCCTTCGGAAAAGAATGGGTTCCCGGAGTCGAGTAAAACCCTTCTTATCCATCCGCCATCCATACCCTTCCTCCTCGCCCTCCGGAAAGAAGAAGAGGAAAAATGGACGAAGAGGAGATGCGCCTCTCATAATCCTCTTCGCGACTTCCTCGAACTCCTTCTCTTCTCGTTTTCTATGCATGGACTCCACAGACCTTCGTATGTTATTGTAAAGAATATTTTATGACCGAGAGAATGTGTTCGACGTTGTAGGGCTTTCGAGCATAGTAGAGAATTCCGGCTTCTCGGGCTTGGATCTCTGCGTCTCCAGACGTATCCCTTGATGTCACAATGAGAGGACAATCTGGGTCAAGACCCTTAATCTGCCAGATGAGTTCTATCCCTTTCATATCCTTCAGAGAGGTGTCAATGATCATAAAGGAGACTTCATTTGAACGAAGAAACTTCAGTGCCTCTTTTCCTTTGGAGGCAGTATTGATCCGGAATCCCTCGGATTCAAGGGCAGAATGTAGGGTATTCTGACTCTTTTCGTCCGAGTCGACTAGAAGGATTAAAGGTTCTATATCCATCACAAATACATTTCAAATGCAATTATTGTGCCATAGATGAATCTGGTTGAAGAAAAAGACGTAAGCTTTAGGATTGTAGAGACTTTACAAAATCAGGAAGAGATAGGAGGGAGAAGGTAGGGAGGGACTTTGTGGGTCAAAAAGTGAATATGGTGTCATAATGATACTACTCTAAATCATAGGTCTTGATTTTTCGATAGATGGTTTTCCTTCCAATCCCTAATAGCTCGGCAGCCCTTCTCTTGTTCCCCTTCGCTTCCATGAGGGCTTTTTGGATGAGCTCTTTCTCCATGTTTCGTAAGGAAAGGGGTTCTTCACATTCAGAAGGAGAGGAAGGTTCAAGAAGGGTACTGGGTAAATTTTCAGTAGCGATGAGATCGCCGCAGTGGAGGGCGAAAGCCCTTTCGATGACATTTTCCAATTCTCGTACATTACCGGGCCAAGGATAGGAATGGAGGATGTTGAGGGCTTCCTGGCTAAATCCCTTCACACGCCTCTTGTACTTCTCATTTAAGGATTTGATGAAATAGTTGCTGAGAAGAGGGATGTCCTCTTTTCTCTCCCGAAGTGGAGGAAGCTTTAGATGGACAACGCTGAGACGATAATAGAGATCGTTTCGTAGAATTTCCTGACTCAAAGCCTTTCGAACTTCTCGATTGGTTGCAGAGATGACCCGGACATCAATCTCTATTGGTTTGACAGATCCAACGGGCCGGATTTTCTGTTCCTGAAGTACCCGGAGGAGCTTTACCTGCAGGTACGAAGCCATCTCGCTGATTTCATCTAAGAAGATGGTCCCTCGATGGGCAGAGCGGAAGAGACCCAAATTGTCCGCTATGGCACCTGTGAAGGCGCCCTTTTTGTGGCCGAAGAGTTCAGATTCCAGGAGATTTTCGGGAATGGCGCCACAGTTGATTGGGATGAAAGGACCTTCAGATCGGAGGCTTGAGAAGTGGATGGCTTGGGCAACCAATTCTTTTCCGGTGCCGCTCTCTCCTTCTATGAAGACCGGACTGTCATTATTGGCGACTCGTGTGATGATCTCATTGATCTCCCGCATTTTGGGTGAGGCAGAGAGCAACTGGGTGATCTTCTTCTGTTCGTAAAGCCTCCTTTTCAAAGAGATGTTCTCCTCTTTCAGGCGCTTCTTTTCAAGGATATTCGAAATCACTCGGTAGATCTCTTCGATTCGGGTAGGTTTTGTTAAGTAGTCGGAGGCACCTAACTTGAGAGCAGCCACAGCTGTATCCACTGTGGCAAAAGCAGTGAGGACGATGATTTCAATCTGCTCATTTTCCTCCTTTAAAGAACGAATCACTTCGACCCCATCCATCTTGGGCATCTTAATATCTACAATGGCTATGTCAAAACGAGTCTTCTTAACTTTATCCAGAGCGACAAAACCGTCCTCAGCTGTCTCAACTACATAATGATATTGGGAAAGGCCTTCCTGCAGGAGGGTCCGGATGTTCTCCTCATCGTCCACAATCAAAATATGGTATGTTCCCATAAAACTATGAAATATAGCGACTTAATTATGGAGAGTCCCAAAATGACAAAATAACGATGAAACTATAAACCACTTTGTCGAATGTGTCAAGGAAAAAAATGAACTGAGTGATTTTTTTGAATTCTTTCGACTATGTTGAAAAACAGGGCCACACATTTTGAGAACATAATCCAAAAAGAAAAACCACAAGATTTTACAGTCTTTTTCTTCATTGAAACCCTACACGACCCAGACTGATTCGTGCTTTACGAATCCGAATGGTAACACCGGTCATTGGAAAATAGAATAAAATTTATGGATACAGTACAAATTTTTTGGAATCTTTCTTGACAGAATCTTCTGGTAGAGTTAGAGTAGTATCCAGAAGGAAGGTTCACATTTTCGTAATAGAATTTCTATGAAGATTCAAATCCTGCCAGAGAATGTAATCTCCAAAATTGCAGCGGGAGAGGTGGTAGAGAGACCTTCCTCTGTCGTAAAGGAGCTGCTGGAGAATGCCATTGATGCAGGGGCGAAGGAGATCACTTGTGATGTGAGATCCGAAGGATTATGGTCCCTTCGGGTAAAGGATGATGGCTGTGGGATGGAGCGAGAGGATCTTCTTTTAGCCATCAAGCGGTACGCCACAAGTAAAATTACTCGCTTTGAGAACCTCTTCTCCATTGAGACCCTTGGTTTTAGAGGGGAAGCCCTGCCGAGCATCGGATCGGTCTCTCGCCTGGAGATCCAATCGAAGACTCGAGGAAAAGTCGAAGGGATTTCTGTCAGGCTGGAAGGAGGAAAGATCATAGAGGTCCAAGAGGTGGGATGTCCTGCGGGAACGGCGGTCATGGTGAAGGATCTCTTCTATAACACCCCAGTCCGCAGGAAGTTTCTCAAGAGTCCCCAAACAGAACTCCAGAAGATCCAGCATCAGATAGTCCTTTATGCCCTCTCTCATCCAGAGATCGGTTTCACTTTGAACCATTCGTCCGCCTCAGGCGGACCTCTCCTTCTCCTCCCCTCTGCCTCGAACCTTCGAGAGAGGATCTTCGGTCTCTTTGGAAGGGATTTTTTGGAAAAGATGGTGGAGGTCAAAGGAGAAGAGGTCACGGGTTTTGTGAGCCGGTCCGAATCTCTTCGCCTCTCTCGGTCTCATCAGTATCTCTTCGTCAACAACCGCCCCATCCAGAGTCGGGGTCTCTCCCATGCGATCTATTCGGGATATGGGAACTTAGAAAAGGGAAGACACCCCGCCTGTCTCCTCTTCCTCCAGATCAATCCCTCCCGGGTGGATGTAAATGTTCATCCCACGAAGCGGGAGGTTCGGTTCCAAGACGAAAAGAATATCCATGATCTCCTCAGGAGAACGGTTCGGAATGCGGTACAGCCCCGAGAACCGATGGGCAGTGAAGGGTGGTCAACTCGACACAAGCCATTGGGGAGTTATGAGGAGGGTTCTCTTCCCCTTCTCCGTGAAGGTCCAAGGGAGATCTATCCTTCGCAAAAGAGAGAGGATTCTCAGTCCGCCTCCCTTGCCGACCCAGTCCGAGGGTGGGGCGAGGAGAATCGGGCGGGGGGCAGGGTGGGGAGAGTGGGCTCGGCAGGTGGATCCTTTCCCTTCTGGCAGCTCCATCGGGTCTATATCTTTGCCCAGACTCAGAGCGGAATGATAATCGTGGATCAGCATAATGCTCATGAGCGGGTGATTTTTGACGAGATAATGAAAATAGGGGAGAGAAAGGAGAGGGGGTCCCAGAAATTACTCTTTCCCCTCGTCATGGACCTGACCCCAAAGGAGTGGGAGGTTTTGGAGGAACACTTTGACCCCATCCAAGAATTGGGGTTTGAGATGAAAAGATTGAGTGGAAGAACCCTTGTCATCGAGGGGGTCCCTATGATATCAACGAATTTCCGATCCCACACTCCCTTCGGACAGGAGAGAATGAGAGACCTCTTGGATGAGCTGTCCGCCTTAGGAGGATCGGGGAAACCTCGTCTGCGGAATTTTGAGGCTGTGGTGAAGGGTTTCGCCTGCAAATCAGCCATCAAGAAGGGGGAATCCCTGAGTGTTGATGAGATGAACGCCCTCATGGATCGCCTCTTCGCTACTGAGAACCCCTATCTCTGCCCTCACGGGCGTCCCATAATCATCCGAATGCCTATGGAGGAACTGGATCGGAGGTTTGGGAGAACATAGGTGAATAGAAATTGGAAAATTGTTTCTGGAGATTAGAAATTTGTAATAGAAATTAGTGAGTAGAAATTCGTTCAGTCTTTATCTAATTTCTGATTTCCATTTTCTATTACCAATATCCATTTTCTAAGAACCAATTTCTAATGTCGATCATTAGATTGCCCATAATCCTCGGTCCCACCGGGGTAGGGAAGACGGAGATTGCCCTTCAAGTAGCGGAGGCGTTGGGGGGAGAGATCCTCTCAGCCGATTCTCGACAGGTCTATCGAGAGATGAACATTGGAACCTCCAAACCCACTGCGGAGGAACAGAGGAAGGTCAAACATCACATGATTGATTTGGTCCCGCCGGATGTCCATTATTCTTCGGGAGATTACGCGAGGGATGCCTGGAAGGTTCTTAAATCGACATTCGAAACTCGAAATTCGAAATTCGAAATTCATAATTCGACTTCACGAATCACGAACCCCGCCCCTACAAGGGGCGGGGCGAATCACCCATCACCCATCACGGGTTTAAAGATCCCCCTTCTGGTTGGAGGCTCCGGTCTTTACATCCGTGCCTTCCTCAATGGGTTTTTCGATG
>JADFOU010000105.1:6783-7222 GCA_022562655.1 candidate division TA06 bacterium | reverse complement strand
GAACCGCAACCCGGCATGCCGCTGCGCGCTGGTCAGCGAGCCGCTCTCCGCGCGTCTCGCGCGCCAGCATAACGACGCCAATGCGATCGCGATGGGCGCGCGGCTGATCGGCCCGGAAATGGCCAAGGCCTGCCTCGAGGCGTTCCTCTCGACCGATTTCGAGGGCGGCCGCCACCAGCACCGCATCGACAAGCTTTCCGTCCGCCTCACGGCTGCATAACCAAGGAGTCTCGCGATGAGCACGAACCCCGCCAATCTCAATGATGTGCAGCCGGACGGCTTCTTCACCCGCGGCCTTGCCGACGCCGATCCGGCGGTGTTCAAGGGCGTCGCCCACGAGCTGGAGCGCGAGCAAGGCGAGCTGCGGCGGGGGCGCACGGTCAAGACCGGCGGCGGCGAGCACGTCTACTTCACCGCCGAGCGCGAGGTCGCGACCGTG
>JADFOU010000105.1:0-6773 GCA_022562655.1 candidate division TA06 bacterium | reverse complement strand
CCAAGGCGGTGCTCGAAGCGCAGGGCAGCGTCTTCACCAACAAATATGCCGAGGGTTATCCCGGCAAGCGCTACTATCAGGGCTGCCACCCGTCGGACGAGGTCGAGCAGCTCGCGATCGACCGCGCCAAGGCGCTGTTCGGCTGCAACTTCGCCAACGTCCAGCCGCATTCGGGCGCGCAGGCCAATGGCGCGGTGATGCTGGCGCTGACCAAGCCCGGCGACACGATCATGGGGCTGAGCCTCGATGCCGGCGGCCATTTGACCCACGGCGCCTCGGTCAACTTCTCAGGCTCTGGCGCCGTTCCAAAGCCGGAAAGACCATGGACCTTAGCCGGTGAACCGGGAACCGTGGTTCTGGATCTGAATGGGTTGGGTTGATTTTGAAGTAATTTAACATTTTGAATTTTCAATTTCACTTTCTCTTCCTCCACACCTACTCCTAAAAATTCAAGGATGATTAGCCCAGCTGCCCCATTAGCCACATAGACATGGTTGCTAGAAGTCGTAACTCCTCGAGCAGGACCAGGAGTGATGTAGAACCCTACTTCTGAAGGGGACACGGGATTGGAAATGTCAATGATCCGAAGACCATTAGTCCAACCTGTCAAAAAGGCGTAGAGTCCGGAAATTGCAACCTCAAAAGCAACACCGGGTATGTCATAGAATCCGACTTCGAAAGGAGCAGGGGGGTTAGAGACATCAACTATTCGTAGACCGTTTCCGCTTGCTACATAAGCATAATTACCAGAAATGGTGACACTCAGTACATCAGATGGGGAGTCATAAAATCCGACTTCAGTAGGGGAGGAGGGGTTGGTGATGTCGATGATCCGGAGACCGGAATCCCCATCTGCAACATAGGCATAGACTGCTACAACAGAAACGTCTCGAGCGTAACCTGGCGTATCATAGTTGCCGACCTCAAAAGAAGAGGAGGGATTGGAGATGTCAATGATTCGAAGTCCCGTTTCTCCATCTGCTACATAGGCAAGACTTCCTGATACGACAATCCCAAGAGCATAACCCGGTGTGTCATAGTATCCGACTTCAAAGGGAGAGGAGGGGTTGGAAACGTCAATGATCCGGAGACCGGAATCCCCATCCGCCACATAGGCATGGATTCCCGAGATAGAAACCTTCCAAGCGGTTCCCGGTGTATTATAGTCCCCAGTTTCAGTAGGGGAGGAAGGGTTGGTGATGTCAATGATCCGGAGACCAGTACTTCCGTCCGCCAAATAGGCAAAATTGCCTGCAAGATAAATTCCCCAGGCATAGCTTGGTGTTTCATAATCTCCGACTTCAAATGGGGAAGAAGGGTCAAAGATGTTTATAATCCGAAGCCCCCTCACCCCATCCGTCACAAAGGAAAAACCACCCACTACATCAACTCTATTAAGAAAACTTGGCCAGGGTATATCATAGAAACCAACTTCAGTCGGAGAAGAAGGGTTGGAGATATCGATGATCCGAAGGCTACTCGGACAAAATGGACACCCTGGACCTTCTGCTATATATGAGATGTTACCCACAAGGGCTATCCCTCGAGCAGATCCAGGGGTGTCCAAGGATCCAACTTCCATGGGAGAGGAGGGGTTTGAAACATCGATAATTCTGAGACCAGAATCTCCATCTGCTACTAAGACGTAGTTTCCTGAAAGGGTGAGGTCTTGAGCTGAACCAGGTGTATCATAGAATCCAACTTCCGTGGGAGAGGAGGGGTTGGAGATATCAATGATTCGGAGACTCATCCCATTTACTACATAAGCATAGTTTCCTGATACTGCAACTCCTACAGTCTTGCCTGGTATATTCTGGGCTCCGACTTCAGTAGGGGAGGATGGGTTTGAAATATCAATGATTCGGAGGCCCATTCGTCCATCCGCAACATAGGCATAGTTTCCTGAGACAGTAGCCCCCAAAGCATGCCCCGGTGTGTTATTTGCACCTATTTCTGAAGGCGAGGAGGAATCAGAGATATCAATAATTCGGAGACCCCAACCCCCGTCCGCCACGTAGACATACTCTCCTAAAAGAGCGATATCCCGGACTAGGCCAGGCGTAGCGAATTCAGACAATTTCACAGGAGAAGTTGGATCTGATGTATCAAGGATATAAAGTCCTCCCCCTGAACCGAGAACAGTAAGATTCCTTGCCGAATCTACAGCTACTGCATACGAGGGACCATAGGGCCATCTCCCAACACTCCGCACATTGAGGGAGTCCTGGGCTGAAACTTCTGTAGGTAGTAGGTAGAATAGAGTAGGTAGGAAAAAGATCCTCAAAATTAAGATTCTTTGTCTTTTATTTATCCTTAATTTCATTTTTACTCCCAATCTACTACCTACAACCTACCATCTACTGACTTTATAATCCCAATTCCTCCGCAATCCCCTGCATTGCCTTCAAAACGGTTTCTATATGTTCATCCAGAGGGACCCCTAACTCTTCCACACCTCTCTGTATATCCTCACGATTCACCTTTGCGGCAAAGGACTTGTCCTTTAATTTCTTCTTCACCGACTTGACTTCCACTTCTGAAAGTTTCTTAGTGGGTCTTACCAGGGTAACGGCAACGATAAATCCGGCTAAATCATCGACAGCATAAAGAGCCTTGTCCATCGGACTCTTCCGCTCCAACTCCAAATAATCGGCATGGGCTTTGATTGCATAGATGACATCTTCGGGATAGCCTCTCTCTTTCAGAATCTCCGAACCTTTGAGGGGATGCTCCTCCGCCGTGGGGTGCATTTCATAATCGAAGTCGTGAATTAAGCCAACAATGCCCCATTTCTCCTCATCTTCATTGTATTTTCTGGCATACACCCGCATTGCGGATTCTACCGCCAGCATGTGTTTGATCAGGTTCTCGTTCTTTGTGTATTCCTTAAGGAGGGCAAAGGCTTCTTCTCTGTTCATTTTTTTATTTGTCAATCGAGACGATTGACCTACGATTTTCGTTGTTTTTCAAAAAACTTGGTAATCTCTTTGAGGGAGAGGGTATTCAGGACATCGTCTTTTTCAATCCATCCCTTTCTCGCAATGCCAATACCATATTCAACCATTTGTAAACCGTCTACATTATGGGCATCGGGATTGATGGATATTTTCACTCCCTTCTCTTTGGCAACTTTGCAGAATGTCCAGTCTAAATCAAACCGTTTGGGATGGGCATTCAGTTCTATGACCACACCCAGTTCCTTCGCTGCATCAATCACCTCGGTCAGGTTGACCGCATACCCATCCCTCATGAGGAGGAGTCTGCCAGTGGGATGGGCAAGGATATTGACGTAGGGATTGCTGATCGCCTTGATGATACGCTTCGTCATCTCTTTCTCCACGAGGTTGAAATTACTGTGAACCGAGGCAATCACAAAATCAAAAGTGGCGAGAGTCTTATCGTCATAGTCCACACGCCCATCTGCAAGGATTTCCAGTTCGATCCCCTTCAAAATTCTGAAATCTTCCCATTTCTTATTCAATTCATCTATCTCTTTTTGCTGCTTTTTCAATTTCTCCGAGGTCAAACCCCCTGCATAGGAAGCGGTTTTGCTGTGATCTGCAATACCTAAATACTGGTATCCCAACTTTCGACAACCTTCCGCCATCTCTTCAAGGGTGGCAATACCATCACTGTAAATGGTATGGGCGTGGAGAATCCCTCTCAAGTCGGGCAACTCAATCAGTCGAGGAATCTCACCCTTCTGGGAAACTTCAATCTCACCCATACTCTCCCGCAGTTCCGGAGGGATACAATGGAGACCTAAAGCCTTATAGATCGCCTCTTCATCTTTACAGGGAATCCTCTTCGACCCGTCAAAAAGTCCATACTCATTCAGTTTCCAGTCCCTTTTCTTCGCAAGCCCTCTCATTTCCGTGTTGTGTTCCATACTCCCGGTGAAGTAGTTGAGGGCAAAGGGGTATTCGGTATCTGAAACAATCCGGAGGTCAGCATTCATCCCGGACTTGAGAACCACACTCGATCGGGTCTCTCCCTTTGAGACGACGGATGCCACTTCCGAATGTTTTGTAAAGGAGTCCATAATCGCTATTCGGTCTTTGGTCTTTGAACTGGCGACTATGTCAATGTCCTTAATGGACTCCTTCTTCCTTCGGAGGCTCCCGGCGAGGGCGGACCGGATGATCTTTTTATTTTTCTTGATATCCTGGTAGATTTTTTCGGCTTCGGCTAAGGCAAAGTCGAACTGTTTCCGCTCCGAGTGCTTTTTGATAAAGGCAATCCCTTCCAAGATCTTCTCCTGGGTCTTTTTTCCGAACCCATCTAAATCCACCAACCGGTCTTTCTTACAGGCTTTTTCCAGGGCTTCTATCGTTGAAATCTTGAGTCCTTCATAGACCCCCTTCGCCTTTTTTGGACCAAAACCCGGTATAGTGATCATCTTGAGAAGTCCTTCAGGAAGAGATTTTTTCAGATCTTCGTAATATTTCAGGTGTCCGGTATTGACCAGTTGCGATATTTTCTCCGCAAGCCCTTCTCCGATCCCCTTCACATTGGAGAGTTCTTTGTTTTCTACAAGGGAATTAAGGTCAGTGGCGAGACCCCCAATGATGCGGGAGGCATTGCGGTAGGCACGGCTTTTGAAAGGGTTCTCCCCCTTCAATTCGAGGAGAATCCCAATCTCCACCAAAACCGCACTCACCTCTTTTTTGTCCATACCTACTCACTGAGTTTTGGGATCGGGGTGGAGAGCCTCTAACAATGTATCAAAACCATCCGTTCCTTTCAATTCAAAGGCTTTCTTCTTCCCGGAGGGCTTTGTCTCTTTTTGATATTCCCTCACTGCCTGGGGGAATGTGAAGATCTTATCGAACTTCGGACTCTTCTCTTCAGCCTTGAAATGAAAGAGAAGAGTTCCGTTCTTTCCTGGCTGAACCGGTCCGTCCTTATAAACATCCCCCTTGGAGCCCACAGGCGTTTCCACCATCCATCCTTTCGTCTTCGTCAATTCCCTAATTTCCTCCTGATCCTCTTCATTGAAATCTACAAGTTCCCGGTACTCCCGATACTCTTTTTCGGAAGGGATGGGATACCCGAAGAGGTCTGTCGTATACCCTTGCATAAAGGGCCAAGGGTCATCTTCAATCTCATAGGCCATATGGGGTGGACGCCAGGAGATTGCAGTTGTGGGAATGACGAATTCTCCTTGTGTGGATTTCGACTCTCCGAGCATCTCCTTGCGAACTTTATCCGGTACATAACGGATCACTTCCTTGAGGAATTCCTTCGCCTCCTTTTGCTGTTTGGGAGTGAGCATCCCGCTAATCGTTTCATTCTTACTTTTCACAACATCTCGAAAGACGGAGAGATTGAACCCATTCAAGTTTCTCTTATCCATTTCAGGATGGATATCAAAAGTTTTGAAACCGTTGGGTTCCCCGGGAAAGGGGATAGTGTAGGAACCCCCTCGATCGAGGGAGCGGAGGGGACCTTTGATCCCCAGTTGATAGGACATCTGGGCTCCTCCGGAGTTGACGGGATTCCCATGAAGTCGATATCCTATAGCCTCCCACTTCCATTCCATCTTCAGGTGGAGCCGCATGGGAATCCTTCCCGCCTGTATGTATGCCTTGATGATATTGTCCCCGCTTGAGAGATGCCTTCCCTCCTGACGGAGAAAGAACCGCATCTGTCCCGCATAGAGGGCGCTGCAATTGAACTTCGACTGGGTTAATTGAGACCATCCATCCAGGTCCTGTTTTGTGAAGTAGTGAGCAAATTCCGGAAGAGTGAGAACGGGAGGATTAAATTCCCGAAGGGGCTGCTGGAGATCGGGTTCTTCACTGTTGCTCACTCGGGCAAAGAGGTCTTCTGATAATAGTTTTGATAATTTCGATCCATCTTCCGTCATCAGCCAATACGCCATCTGGATCCCGTGCTCCCCTTCTTCTGCGATCACCTCGTGAGCCCATTTTCGAAAATTATCAGGCATGTACCCCAAACTTTCCAGGAGGTTTTGCTGTTGGCTGGAAGCGAATTCAGTGGAGCCCTGTGTATAGGCAATCTCCATTTGACGACCTAAAAGAGTCGTGTTCAGCCATGTCCACATTTCAACCGGATAGGGAACAGGTTTCACTCCCAATCTTTTTGCTAGCCCTTCAGAAATGAACCTAGGTTTTCCAGCAAAGATCCCATGGGGAATCGGCTCTTTGATTAACTTATCTAAATCCACGGCAATGACTCGGAATTCTCTTCCCCGTATCACCTCCATCACCTCCGAGCGTTCTGCCCAGGAGAGATAGATCTCACGAATATCTTCCACAGACTGCATTTGGGGTTCAGGCAGTTCTTCCGCTGCGAAATTGGGTTTATTCGGATCGAGTTTGACCTGTTTGAATTTCATTAAACATCCTCCTTGATCAGCGGATTAAGCGGATTCAATGGATTTATTTAAATTATCACCACCGAGGCGGAGCCAAGCCCGACCGGCCTGCCTGACACAACAGCCACTCGGGAGAGACGCAAAAAGTACAGAGGCACTCAATAATTACTGGATTTTTAAGTCTGCTACTGGTCCGCCTGAGGCGGACCACTGCTTCTCTGGTTAATTTTCTCGCAAAGAATGTAAAGACAACAATATTTTCACCACAAAAGACACAAAGAACACCAGTAAAATTTATAATCAAACAAAGTAATAATTACAATTCAATCTTAGTGTCTTTGTGGTTGATACTCTTGGATTTCTTCAATCTTTAAACTCCGGTTCCCGTTTCTCCAAAAAGGCCTGCACCGCTTCTGTCTGGTCGGCGGTGCCC
>JADFOU010000104.1 GCA_022562655.1 candidate division TA06 bacterium | reverse complement strand
ACCAGCTATTACCTCTTCAACATTGATGATAAAAGATCTTGGCGTTGCTGATAGGCCGGTGTTATTTGTGGCGATAAAGGTCACAATGTGGGGACCCACTTGGCTGGCGGTCGGTGTCCAGGTGAAGGTGGACTGCACAGGGTTGGCTGCAGCAGGGAGGGGGAAAGTTGCTCCCGCCGGCAGGCCCCCATGGTTCAAGGTTACTGTCTCCTCGATGTCAGGGTCCGAAGCCTTTACCGTGAAGTTGAGGGAGCTTCCCGCATTCAACGTGAACGCCGCCCCATCAGCCGGCGTGGGGGATCTACAGATCGGTGGATCGCCGGGCACGATTGCGAGAAGGAAGTCCACGACCCCCTTGGACTTCACAACTTCTCCAGGATCAAGGTCTTCAACAGCGACCTGGGTTGTCCAGTGGTTTGTTATGTCGAGGCCAATGTTGTCCCAGGTGACCACCCCGGTGCTGGAGTTAATCGTGAGGTTCGGAGGGTGAGGCCCTCCCCCCGCCTCGGCGTTTGTGGACAACCGCCATCGGATCGGATCCCCATCTGGGTCGACAGCAGGGACCAGGAAGGTGGCGGCGCTGCTCTGGGGTACCGAGACGACGGGCACGATGGAGGAGACCGGAGAGGAGTTCCCGCTGTGGGGATCATCGATGACGATGGAGAGGGGATACGGATTACCATCCCGGTTGTTCAGACCGGGAGTCGTTGGGAAGCCTGCTTGTCCTATCCGGCAGCACCCCACATTGGTAAGAGGCGGGAAATTTGCAAATCCTGCAATGTAAGCGGTGAAGGGACCAGAACCCGTGTAGGTGTGACGGATGCCTACGTTATCGGTGACCGGATCGAGGGCCTCACCGATGACCCAGTTGTCGGCCGAGTCGTGGGAAGTGATGAGGAACTTCAGGGTGCCGGTGACATTGCCGTCTCCAAAATTGAACTCCGTCGGACCTTGGGTCTCGGTGATGATGTCACCCGTGCTGGCAGGACCCCAGTTTGAGTCCCGTCGGAAGGCGGCTGTAAAGCGGATTTCCACTTCCCCAGTCGTAGGATCGATGGACTTCCAGAGTAGCGATCCGTAACGGAAGTGGCTCTCTTCATCCGCCCATGCAGGGTTGACGTAGAGTGTGCTGAAGAGTAGTAGGATTATCCCAGAAACGATGCTGAATACTTTTATACTTTTTTTCATGTGATTTCGCTCCTTCCTTGAAAGTTTAAGTAATTCCAAAAACCTGTCAAATGGGTGTTTGGGTCTGACGGTTGTGGTGAAATAAAGAAATACAAAATCCGTCGAGGGGCAAAGAATCCCTGTGTAATAGATCAATATTGTGGAAAATTGCCCCATACCGGAGTAAAAAAGAAGGCCATTCTCTATCTTCTCGGCCCGCAAACCAAGAATTTTCAACGGATTACTCCAATTTTGACGCTTGAAATAACAGGTGTCATGTTATTATTACAAGCAAAAATCATGCCAAGAAATCTGTTAGGGGAAAATTTTTGTAAGTTTTTATTTTAAGGGTACTTGGAGCTCTCCGTGCAAATCCACTCCTTTTCTATACTGTAGAATTATGCCCCCACTTGGTTTTAATATGGGTCAATATTCCCCAATCTTTACTTTTAAAATTTGCTGTTATCCGTTACTTCCTTACTATATATATGGAGTACTCTTAATATCTTGCTCTTCCTTTCATTCCTTTTCAGGCCAGGGGAGTTTCTTCCCGGTCTCCAGGACTGATTTCAGGTCAAAAAGGATGGGAATCCAGCCCCCTTCACAATCCCGATATGTTCGATTCTTCTTTTTGAAACGATCGTGGGTGAGGATAAGGGAGCAAAGGGATTTGTTCCAGGGCTCAATCTCATAGGTGACTCTTGAAGGTGGGTCTTTGAGGTGAGTGAACTGGAAGGAATGGACGATCTTCTTGTTCTTTCTTCTCTCGAGGATCTTTCCGGTAATGATAGGGTTTTTTCCGGATCGGTACTCGATCTTGCTTCCTGTTCTCCAGCTTGTGAAGAGGTCCATGGAGTAGTAGTACCACTTCACCCACTGGGGTTCGGTGAGGGCCTTCCAGATCCGCTCCTTGCTCGCTGCAATTACAATTACATAGCGATGTTGAAGTTGACTCATGACTTCCTCCTTTTTCGTTACTGCACATCCTTCTAAAAATCTTACCAGAAATTGGAAGTAAATCAATGGAAAATTGAATCTCTGCCCTTAGATTCACACTCTACATCAATGAGATGAATCCCAGTTTTATCACTGCCCGATTGTCTCAGCAGATTTCATTATTCACTTAGAATAAGAAATTTAATTACAAAGAGTTATTGGATTTAGTTAAAGTGACTCGTTAAGATATAATGGTTTGTTTTATAAATTACAAAGCTCTCCCGGTTTTCCAAGACTGTATCAAATGGGGAAGGGGTCTTTGCTACTTTTAAGGATATTGAATGGCTAATTCATCCATCTTTCGGTAAAGGGATGAGAGGCTCAGTCCGAGGGTCTTGGCGAATTAACTGAAATTGGAGAACCCAATTGGAAGAGACGAAGCGTAGTCGATAAACGAGAGATTCGAGATAGCGCAGGTTTCAAAGTAAATTGAACAATTTTCCAATGAAGAAAATATAGAAGATGATCAGTAGCCATCCTTCCCATTTTGTAATTTCTTTACCTAAGGTTATGAAAAAATAGAGTAAAGTGGCTATCAACATGATGGGCAGGCTAAATGTAAGAATGCTATTTGGAATAGTTAAAGTTCCCATGAATGCAGGGATTCCCATTACAGCAAAAGAGTTAAATATATTAGACCCTAATACATTTCCTACTGCCATCTCTAATTTTCCTTTTCTTGCTGTAGAAATAACGACTGCCAATTCAGGCAATGAAGTCCCGAGTGCTACGGCACTTACTGCAATAATTTCTTTTCCAATTTGAAATATCTCTGATAATTGGATAATAGATTCAATAGTATATTTTGCACCGAGATAAATGAAGATAGAACTAAGAACAAGAATCACAAAGGGTTTCCAATCGGGCTTCTTCTCTTTTTTTATTTCATCATCTCTGTTCTTTTTTACTGTCTTTATCGTATAAACAATATAAATAATCATGCTTGCAATACATAGGATGGATTCAGGTAAAGTAAAAACACCATCCCAGATCGTCATAGCCAATAAGAATGCTGAGCCTAATAAAAAAGGGAGATCCACATGGACAATTTCATAAGTTAGCTTAATTTTTTTACCAACAATACCCGCAATTCCCAAAACAAGGAATATATTTGTTATATTAGAACCTACTACATTTCCAACCACGATTTCTGAGGAACCTCTCGAAACAGCAATTATGGATGTTACAAGCTCAGGCAAAGAAGTCCCTATTGCTACGATAGTCACTCCAACAATGAAATCAGGAATATCAAAGAATAAGCCTATTTTTTCTGCAGAATCAGTAAAATAACCTGATGCTTTGATTAGAATAAATAAACTTACTATGAAGATTATAATCCAAATGATTGAATCCGACATAATTTATTTTGAAGACGATCTTTTGGAGGTTTCCTGGATACGGGCAGAAAATTCCCACCCCATCATATCTCCGATAAAAGGTTCTGTCAAGCCTGAAGGGAAGAGATACACTCTCTTCTTTCTTTTGTTTCCAAGACCGAGGAAGCCATCCGTCTCGCCGCCGACTCCTGCCTCCTAAGCCGATCTCTAAAGGCACAAGTGTTGGTAGATTGGAAAATGGAAATCAAATCAACGGATTCAGCAGATTCAACGGATTGAAAACTTGAGTTATATTGACAAATAGTGAATACTGAAAAGTGAATATAGAATTTATAATTCCTACAATTAATTTATCCCGTTGACAAATATATTTTCCGTTGAATCCGCTTAATCCGCTGACAAAATTTCCGAGATTTCCGTAGTACCTGACTGCTTACCACGGAAAACACAGCATATACCACAGTAAACACGGAATAGAAAAAAATTACCAAAAAGAAATACCTGATAATACTTTGGTATCTATGGCTCAGAATTTGAAGTCTCAATTGCTCCAGAACCATCCCAATCCATTTCATCTCTCTACTACAATTCTCTTTACCCTTCCAGCAGAGAGTAAAGTCTCACTAAAGATTAACAACATCGCAGGTTAGGTTGTAGTTACGCTTGTGGATGAAAGGAAGGAAGCAGGAAGTTGGGCTTTTCAGTGGAATGGAAGGGATAAGGAAGATCGGGATGTTCCCAGCGGGATCTATTTCTACAATCTCAATATGGATGACTTCGTTTCAACCAGGAAGTTGATTCGGATTCATTGAGAAAAGCATTGGGAAAAATATTTAAGCCCCATGGACTGGTTTTTTTCATATAAATTGATTCCTTTTGTTAGCCGATCGCTCACCTAATATGAGCAAGATCATTTAGAATAGAATATCCGGGAGCAGTATATCACAAGACTACAAGAGAAAATGCAAGAGATAGTATATTCGATGAGAAACCGATAGGGAAATCATTTAAAGATCTTTTCTTTAGGAGTCAGGAGGTTCAACAGTAAACAAAATAATAAAGAAGAGGGAGAACGAATAATTGTAGACCTGACCGAGATTCAGTCTATCGAAGCAATATGATCTTTCGCGTTTTAGAGAAGTTCTTTGATGTAAATCGGAAAAAATAGACACCACTGGTCACCTGTCGCCGGGCTTCATCTCTTCCATCCCACAATATAGTATAGTATCCAGCCTGCTGCTTTTTCTCAACTAAGGTCTTCACGACCTGCCCAAGTAAGTTGTAGATTTTAATAGAGAGTTCAGCAGTTTGGGGCAATTGATACTCGATAATTGTTTGTAATTGGAAGGGATTGGGAGAATTTTGGGATAATTTGATTTCAGAATAAGAATCTCGAACTGCTACTGTTTCTTCTACTGCCAACTGCCACTGCCAACTGCTACTGCCACTGCTACTGCTACTGCCTCTCAACCCCCTCCCAGTCCTCTAAAAAGGGGAATGGTGGGGAGCCACTCGAAGAGGAGGAACTGCATCCTCCCAATCAAGAGGGAGATTCGCGCCATCACCGTATAGCCAAAGGAGGCGCCAAAGGCGACCATCAGGAAGTAGATCCCCACCTTAGCCGTCACCCCAAAGACCCCTTTGTGCTCTTTGGAGAAGAAGAAGTAGACCAAACCGGTAAGAACCCCGAAGATAAGGAGGACATTGTTGATAGAATTTAAAGGGAGGAAGGTCGCCCTCACCTGATCCACGGCATTGGACTGGAGATAGGTGATGAGAAAGAGTCCCGAAGTCATTCCGATGATGAAGGAGAGGGACCAGCGGGAGATCCAGCCGATTTTGGGAAGAATACGCATCAGCATCATCACGCCTAAGATTCCAGGAATAATAAGAAGGAAATTCCCCTCCAGAAGGGGGTTCCAGAAGTTGGGAAGGACCACATCCCGATACGAACGAGCCAGCCAGTAGCCTGCAGAGATCCCGACAAAGATATGCTCGGCGATCTTGTAAACGGGGTTGTCCTTGTAGAGGAAACTGTAGAGGGCAAGTGTCAACAGAGCTGCAATCCAGATCCCCAGGATCTCCATTAGCGTTTCTCCTTCTTCATCTTCTGAGAGAAGAAGGCGATGTTTGCAAGAAGGATTAAGAGAATGATGAGGGAATGGGCCATAGACTGGGCATCCATCCCTGCCGTAGCGGTCCCCTTCTTCTCTACCAAGACCTCATACTCCGCCGCCCCCTTCATCCCCCCAAGGAGCCCCACCAGTTGACCGGATTGGAGGTAGGCAAAGTACTGGGGGGCACTCACGGCGGTACATCCCCCCCCCAGGACTTTCTGATGCCGTCCCTGGGCAATCATCACCCAGGCGGGGATACCCGGGTCGCCGGCAGAGAGGTCAAAGATAAGGTCAATATCCTGAAAGTTCTGCACCCCATTCATCACGGGAATCTCTTTCACCATTTTTCCCTGATAATCCTGAGGAAAGGTTTCCGGAATATTCTCTCCCATAGCCGAGATGACGACAAGTCCCCCCGACTTGAAACCGAGATGGACATAGTCCTCCCCATAGGTCTTCCCGTACTCCTCCGCCACCTCCTTGAGAGCCTGCTCTGCAAAGGTTGCCCCCTCCGGCCAGAGCGCCATGGTGATCACTTTGAAATTTCGCTTAAAGCAGTGGTGAAGGAGGGCGAGGGACATGGGATAGAGTTCCGGCATCGTGGAGGAGCCGTAGTCGAAGGAGAGGAGAACTCTCGAACCATCAGGAAGATCCTCAATCACATCATACATCTTCTGGACTGGCTTGCTGGGCAGAACAGGAAGACCCAGAGGACGGAGGAGGGGAAGGATGACCGCCAGGGCGATGAAGAGAAAGATCACCCTTCGATCCAGATTCATCAACCTATCCATTCTCATTCCCATAACCCTATCTACTACCTCCTACCTACTGCTCTTATTCCCCTGCCAGATGGACCCTTTCAATTCCTAATATAATCCGGAGGGAGGCGGAGACGGTGCCGAGGGCGATGCCGATGAGGATCGCCCGCTGACCTGCCGTATTGGGGACATCCATAATCCAGTCTGCCACTTGCGGAAACCCTGAGTAGAGAAAGTCTCCAATGGGAACCCGTCCGATCATCACGAGGGTGGCAGCCACCAGGAGAAGGGTAGCCTCCGGGGTCCTCGCCCGGAAGGCACGATACGAGGCAGAGGCGACAAAGAAGGCGAGGAGGGTTACTATGTCGAGTTGGGTCCTAATCTTCAGCATATCCAGATCGATCTGCAAAAATCGACGGCAATTTACGCTATCCTCATCTGGCATTACCACGGGCAGCCTCGCGTTTACCACGATGTTATCGTTCAAATTTCCAATGATCCAGAGTTTGTGAAAGAAGTTCATACCGTCTATAATAACGACCACGACAATTCTGCCGGTTTCGGAGTCGGTCGGGACAAAGCTTATGTTGAAACCAACGAGGGCCGTCTCGTCAAAGTCGATGGGTTGGCAGGGCGTTATTTCCGGCTATACAGCAACGGAAATACAACCGATGCCATGAACCACTACATCGAGGTCGAAGTCTTCGGGCTTAAAGCGATGAAAGTGGGCGTAACCACGCGAACGCTGGAAGATCGATATAAATGGTTCCTGAGAAAAGTCTTTTTCTCGGCGAAAATAGAGGCATATGGCAGGTTGAACTCCCTGGTGGAGCCCGCACACCCATCCCGTTCAG
>JADFOU010000103.1 GCA_022562655.1 candidate division TA06 bacterium | reverse complement strand
CGTCACGCCTCTGACGAGTCGGGAATACCTGATCTCAAAGGTGATCACGCTGACCGTATTGTCGGTGATCGAAAACCTCGTGATTGTTGCGGTAGCGTATCGCCAAGGATTTGGCGTGCTGACTCTAATTGCCGGGATTGTGCTGGCGGCGGCCTTTTATTCGCTGGTCGGTTTCGTGGTAGTTGCCCGCTATGACTCCATTAACGAGTACCTGTTTCCTTCCATCCTGTACTTAACGGTATTTTCGCTACCCTTCCTGCATTACTTCCACCTCTGGGAGAGCTGGCTGATGTATCTGCATCCGCTGCAAGCTTCACTGGTCATCATGAAAGCGGCTTTCCAACCGATTGAACCCTGGAAATGGGTCTACGGTCTGCTTTATTCGGCGTTTTGGATCGGCCTCATCTTTTTTTGGAGCCAGCGCACTTTTCATCGTTTCATCATTGCAAAAGAAGGGGTCAGGTGACATGAGGACAACGTATGTGTTAAAGGCACTGGGTTCGATCGATGCCAAAAGCGTGCGACGCGATTCGCTATTGCGCTGGATGGGATTGATTCCCATCTTGATCGCCTTGCTTTTACGTTGGGGAGTGCCGTCGCTTGCAGTATGGCTGTCCAGACAATTTCAGTTTGATCTTGTGCCTTACTACCCGCTCTTAATGAGCTTTGTGTTATTGGCGGTGCCGATGATGTACGGGAGCGTCATTGGATTCCTCCTTCTTGACCAACGTGACGATCATACTTTGACGGCGCTACAGGTTACGCCTCTCACTTTGAATGGCTATTTGGCCTATCGAATCACCATACCCATGCTGTTAAGTGTCGTGATGTCGGTTATCATTTTTCCAGTAGCGGGTTTGGTGGAGATCCGTTTTTTGCCGCTGTTGATTGCGGCCCTCGCTGCATCGCTTCTGGCGCCGGGCTATGCCCTGTTATTGGCCGCTTTCGCAAAAAACAAAGTGCAGGGCTTCGCGTTGATGAAAGCCGCCGGTATCTTAGGGTGGCCGCCGGTGATGGCCTATTTCGTTCAATCCGGGTGGCAGCTGGCCTTTGGAATCGTCCCGACCTATTGGCCAGCGAAATTGTTCTGGGTGCTTGAAGCTGGCGAGGCAAACGCCTGGGTTTACCTGTTGGTCGGAGTGGTGTATCAAAGTTTGTTGGTGGCGATTTTGCTGCGTCGTTTCAATAGGGTGATGCTACAGTAAGACGTCTATTTTGGGGCCGAACCTTAAAAATTAAAAATTGACATTCTGTTCTTGCTTCTCTGAGATCGATATGATAATCTGATAATAGAGATTAATCCACAATTTCTACATTGTCTAAAAATAAAATGCCAAAACATAAGGAGGGAGGCATGAGTCAGAAAAGTATGTTGATTTTCTTATTCATGGCACTGTTCGCTTTTCATTCGACTGGTGCCGAAAAAGAGCAGGAGGTGCTTTCTCCTCATCTTGCTCCTTTAAAACCATACATTGGCAAGACCTGGAAGGGTGAGTTTAGTAGTTCTACCAAGGAGAAACCGATGGTTGATGTTTCCCGCTGGGAACGGGCACTCAACGGTCAAGCCGTAAGGGTCCTGCATTCCATCAATGACGGAGAGTATGGGGGTGAGACGATTATCCTGTGGGATTCCAAAAAAGAAAGCCTTGTCTACTTCTACTTCACTACCGCTGGGTTCTATACGAAAGGTACAATGAAGTTCGAAGACGGGAAGGTCGTAAGCCATGAGGATGTGACAGGCAATCAGAACGGGATAACGGAAGTCAAAGCAATAGCAGAGATACTTCCAGATGGCAGATTCCACAGCAAATCACAATATTTGAAAAATGGGGAGTGGGTGGACGGACATGAGGTCATCTACAGCGAGGATCCGAAAGCAGAGGTTATTTTCAAATGAGAAATGGAATACGCCCGAATCGGGCAGCCACCTAAAAAAGAAAGGGCAGACATCCCGCTGCCCGAATCGGACGATGGCGGGACTCCTACATTTTTTTCATGAGACAACTCACCGATTTGATTTCTGAGGGTCTTCTTTGATAGAGTCTTGACCAATCGGCGTTTCGAATGAAGAGGGTTTTGAAGAGGGGACTCGTGAGTTCCCTCATTTCTTTTTGGGAATAGCGGTAGGGTCCGTAGTCAGGGGCTTTTCGACCAAAGGTCATGACCCAGTAAAGTCCATCGGATTTCAGTACCCGGTGGATTTCTTTTAGGTATGCCTTTCGCCATTTGCCATCAAAACAGTGGAGGCAGCCGAGGTCAATGACGAGATCGAACTTGTCATAATAAGGACGAAGGTCGAAGACATCCCGGACTTCGAAACGAATTCTTCCAGTGCGGATTGCGGATTTTGGAGTGCGGAATGAGGTTTGTACAGTCCGGAGTGCGGAACGAGGATTGAGGAGTTGATTATAATCGTGTTTAATTCCGATTTCTCTTAAACGATGTCTTGCTTCTTCAATGGCGGTCTTGGAGATGTCAATCCCTATGACGTCGAAGCCAGCTTTGGCAAGGGTAATTGTGGAGGACCCCAGTCCACAGCCTACATCTAGGACTTTTAACTTTTGAGGTCGGGCCCGCCTACGGCGGGGCAACCCTACATTTTTTGTTGGGCGGACATCCCGCCTTGGCGGGACCCCTACAGTAAAACTTTTAAATCCTCCCTCCTTTAAAACTCGCATGAGTTCTCGAGGTGGGTGTTCGCTGTGCCAGGGGATGTCCCTGACCTGGTAAGCCAGATCCCAGGTTTCGGCGACTTTTATAGGAGTTTTCATAACCACGAGTTTAGCACCAGATTATTCTCTATAAAGAAACAAAAAGGGCGGAGACGTGGGTCCGCCCCTACATTCGATTTTCGGTAATGGGTCCTTATTGGGTACTTGAAATTTGAGAATTGGAATTTGCAGTATCAGTGGAGGTTTTTCCTTCGATTTCGGATGTAGTCTACAAAGAGAAAGGAACCCAGGGCTCCAGATGGGGTGTAGTAGGCTCGTCCTTGGTTCACTTTGGTGAGTTTCTCCACAAACTTGACCAGATAAGGGTCATCGGCAACCATAAAGGTAGTGATGGGAATCTTCTTCTTCCGGCAGAGGGCTGCCTCCCGGAGGGTCTTGCTGACAATTTTGGGATCGAGACCCCAGGCGTTCCGATAGATTTTGCCCCCTTCGAAGATGGCGGAACATTTCCCATCGGTAATCATGAAGACCTGTTTATTGATCCCCTTCTTCCGATCCAAGATCTGCCGGGCAAGGCGGAGGGCAGCAGCGGTATTCGTGTAATAGGGGCCCGCCTGAACCTTCATGATGTCTTTCACCTTCACCTCCTTTGCATCGTCCCCGAAGATCGCCACATGGAGGTCATCTTTTGGATACTGCGTCTGGATCAACTCCGAAAGGGCCATGGCAACCTGCTTGGCAGGGGTGATCCGATCCTCCCCATAGAGGACCATGCTGTGGCTCACATCCAAGAGGAGAACCGTAGCACACGTCGCCATATGCTCGGTATCGTGAACCTCTAAATCCTCCTGACTCATCCGGATCCGCTCTATCCCCTCCCGGATGATGGCGTTGTGGATGGACCGATTGTAATCAATCATAGAGGGCTCGTCCCCGAACTGATAGGGACGGGTCTCCGGAAGTTTCTCTCCTCCCACGCCTGTGGCAGGGGTGGGATGGTTCCCGGCACCGGATTTTTTCAGGGAGGAAAAAATCTCATTGAGGGAATCCTGGCGAATCCGTTTCCTCCCTTTGGGGGTCAGTTTTGGCATTCCAGCCACCCGTTCCACAAAGGCCTCCTTCTCCAGCTGCTCCCTAAAGGCTTTGAGATCGAACTCTTCAGGAAGAATCCCCTGCGCCTGCAACTCCTCCATCCATTGAAAAGCCCGTTTCACATCTCCACCGGATCGGACGAGGAGATAATTGAAAAGATTCATCAGGGTCTTGAACTGGAGAAGCCTCTGAAGGAGGTTCTCATCCCACTCGAAGTATTCGAGTCTCATCTCTCTATCCTAAATTCTTGTAACCACAAGATTTCACGAGATTATCACTAAATTTTTTCACAGGTTGAAAATCAGAGTGATTCATGTTTAGAATTTTGATCGTTGAGAATTATTTGGCCCTGAACCCAGGTCTGACGCCCCGAGCCCGATTCTCCCTTTGCCCTACCCACGGGCGGGCAGGCAGGACAGGCTTGTTTCAGAGTGGCACTGGCTAATTGGATATTGCGGTACTTTAATTAATCCTCGAAAAAACTCTCCTTCTCCTTCATCCCTCCCAGCATCGTCATCAGCATGTCCCGATAGGAGGTCTTGTCTTCCACATCCTCTTTGGCAAGAATGGAGTTCTGGCAAAGGCCTTCCAGGGTGAACTCCATAGCCGTGGCAAGTTCCTCTTTCCCTTTCACCGGGAGGAATTGGGTGGTGATCTCCTTGAGCCCGTCTACCTTTTGAAGGATCTCAGCATACTCTTTGAAAGGCATCTCATCGGAGATCTGAACCCGATTCCTTTTGGAGAACCAGTCAACAATAGGTTTATAGACGGATCGCTCTTCTCCTTGGGGCGACTTTTTTGATTCGGTAGGCGAAACCTTGGGGGTGCGGATTTCACGGTGAGGGTCAGGAAAATAGTTGGAGAAGACCTCCTTCAAGGCTCTTCCTATCAGAAACTTTCCCACCCGAAAGGCCCCTTCCTGCTCCCCTTCATAGACCAGTTCGATCTTTCCGGTGACGGCTGGAATAGTTGCCTGGAGGTCTACAATCCGTGCACATACCTTCTCCTCTCCAGTGACGATGGCTCTCCGCTCCAGATTGGAGTAGAGGCTTTCAAGGGCACTGATAGAGACCCTGGCACTAATTCCGGAAGATTGATCCACATAATCGCTCTTCCGGGCTTCAAAGGCAATCCTCTCCACGATCTCCTGAATATACTCAGGGATGATGAGTTGGGCACCGCCGTCCCTTTTCGTCCAGGCTTCCTGATCGGTAATCTTCTTCGCATCTTCAAGGGTCTTGGGATAATGGGTCATAATCTGGGCATCTAAGCGATCCTTGAGAGGGGTGATGATATTCCCCCGATTGGTATAGTCCTCTGGGTTTGCCGTAAAGACGATCAGGAGGTCTAAGGGAAGACGAACGGTGAAACTCCGAATCTGGACATCCGACTCCTGTAGAATATTGAGGAGTCCTACCTGAATCCTGGGGGGGAGATCAGGGAGTTCATTTATGGCAAAGATCCCCCGGTTCGATCTCGGGATAATTCCGTAGTTGATTACACGCTCATCGGAAAGGGCGATTCGCTCCGAGGCAGCCTTGACTGGATCTATATCTCCGATTAGGTCAGCCATGGTGACATCCGGTGTTGCCAGTTTCTCTCCATAACGGCGTTCCCGGGGAAGCCACTCGATCTCTACCTTATCCCCCTTTTCCGCAATCAATTCCTTACAGGGAACGCAGACAGGATGAATGGGATTGTCATTGATGGGACAACCCACAATGACAGGGATTTCTTTGTCCAGAAAGCGGATGAGTTCCCTGAGGATTCGGGACTTCGCCTGACCCCGGAGTCCCAAAAGGATGAAATCATGTTTGGAGAGAATCGCATTTTCCAATGCCGGTGTTACCGTCCGATCGTAGCCGATGATACCAGGAAAAAGCTCCTCTCCTTTCTTTCGCATTCGAATGAGGTTCCGACGCATCTCCTCCTTTACGGAGAAGTTCCTATACTCCCTTTTCTTCAACTCACCAATGGTTCTTGCCTGGTTCATTTTTTTCGCTCCCAATGTCAATGAGGTTTCTCAGGGGTCGTGAGGATCTCCAACTCCATCTTTTTATTCCTCCGATAGAAGCGATAAGTGAGAGGAAAGCCCATGAGGATATAAAATCCTCCGAGAGAGAGGAGAAGGCCTGAGAGAACCTGAAGGGGTTGGTCTGTCAAAAAAAGAAGAGAGAGTAAGACAAAATAGACGGGCGCCCCAATCCCTTTTCTGTATATGAGTTTAGGATAGCGCAGATTTGTAATCATCAGAAGTGCCATTATGTTCACCGAAAAGAGGAGCCAGGGAGATGCGATTGGCATCCCACCGGAAAAGAGGACGATAAGGGAGATCGCCGTTCCGACTACGGGAAGGGGAAGACCCCGAAAGATTCTTTCCCCTTGGTTTCTCTGTTTGGCTAAAGACTGAGCCAAACGGATCGTTCCTAAAAGGGGCAGGAGAACCGCTGTCAGGAATCCCCAATCGGGAAAAGTTTCCCTTGTGATCTGAAAGATGAGGAGAGAGGGAGCAATTCCACAGGTGACGAGGTCGGTCAAGGCATCCAGTTGAATTCCAAATTTGGAGCTTGTCTGAAGATGTCGAGCTGTGTACCCATCCAGAGAATCAAAGAGAACAGCGATCAGTATAAGTTTCGATGCCAGGAGAAAATTGAGAGAGGAGTCTCCCTTTACTAGACTGAGAATGGCAAAGAGACCCGCAAGAAAACCCAGAAGCGTAAAGAGGCTTGGAAGTATTCGTTTCATTTAGCAATTAGCATTTTAAATTGACAATTTTTCATTTTGAATTGATTCTTATTTCTCCGATTACGGTTAGCCCTGCTTTCACCCGATCCCCTCTCCTCACCCGTAGTTGGACGTCCTCTGGTAAGAAGAGTTCAACCCGGGAGCCGAATCGGATCAATCCAATCTTTTCACCCTTTTTTAAGATTTGACCTTCTTCCACATAGGAGACTACCCGTCTGGCAATCGTACCGGCAATCTGTTTTACAAGAACCTTATAGGATGGAGTTTCAATCCCTATGCAGTTCCGCTCATTCTCCTTCGAGGCTTTCTTGAGAAAGGCGGGGTGGAACTTCCCTCGCCGATAGCAAACCCATTTCACCTCCCCTTCCACAGGGGAGCGATTGATATGGGGATCAAAAAGATGGAGAAAGATGGCGACCTTCTTTCCCTTTTCCTTGAGGAACTCCTCCTCAAAGACTTCTTCGATCTCCACGATCTGACCATCTGCCGGAGCTAAAATTTCCCCTTCTCTCTCTTTGATCGTTCGGAGGGGGTCTCTAAAAAAGAAAACCATAAAGAAGACCAGAAAGAGAGATAGAGCAGTGATGATCAAGAATGGGGGGGTGGGATGGGAAAGATAGATCCCCCCCATGATTAGAAAGAGGAGACCTCCACCCCCAATGAAGGAAATGCCTCCTTTCTCAATTCTCCATTTCATTTTTTTTAGAACTTTTTATTGATGGAGTTTGTGAGACCCAATTTTTACCAACA
>JADFOU010000102.1 GCA_022562655.1 candidate division TA06 bacterium | reverse complement strand
TCAGAGGAAGGATTAGTGCCTCGAGGAAGTTCAATATGTCTTCGAAAAAATTGGACAATATGGAATAGAGGAGAATCAAGAGAGGTATGAGTCCAATTCTGAGAAATCCCATCCAGCGAGGGGGAAAGTATGTCCACTGGAAAAGGATCTCTCCCTCAATCTTGTCCTCCTCCATCTTCTTCGCCTTTTCTTCAAAGTTTCTCTTCCACTGATTCGGGTCTAAAGAAAAGGGCATTTTTATAGAAAATAGAAATGGATTATAGAAACCTGTCCTGACGACAGGTCAGGATTAGAGAGTAGTCCGCCTCAGGCGAACTATTACTAACTTCCAACTTCTAACAACTACTTTCTGGTTTCTGAAGGAAAAATCTCATCATCCCAGCGAGAGCCAGTCCTAAGAGAATGGCCCCTGCAATCACTCCTCCCCAAATCCCCATAAGACTCAAGCCCGTCACAATCCCACCGGCGATGAAGACCCCTACAGCGATGGCGATGAAGGCGTGAAGGCGTTTCAAACCAAAGAGGGTGGCGGCTACGGCTCCCGTCCAGGCACCCGTAATGGGAAGAGGGATAGCGACAAAGACCATCAACCCCAGAGATTTATACCGTTCAACAATGCGACCCCTTCTCTTGGTCCGCTCGAAGAGCCAGTTAAAAAAATTTTTGAAAAGCGGGACACGGCTTAACCCCTTTTTGAGAGTGCCGAGAAAGAGGAGGAGGGGAAAGACAGGAAGTAAATTTCCCAGATAAGAGAAGAAAAACCCCGACCACCACTCCATCCGAAACAAATGAATCGCAACGGGAATCCCACCCCGGAGTTCAAAGATGGGGAGGGTGGAGATGGCGAGAACTGCCAATTCCTTCGGTATCCCCCGGTGCTTCAAAAATTGAGCAACCCTGTCCGCTGGGGTTTCTTCAGCCGAAACCATCTGTGAGAGAATGAAAAGTGAGAAAATCCAAATGAATAATAAAAAAAATTCCCTCCTCTTGCTTTTCATTTTTCACTTTTCAATCTTTATTTCTATTCCACCCCCACCACTGCGGTACAACTAATCCCCTCTCCCTTCCCCATCACCCCCAACCCCTCTGCCGTCTTCGCCTTTACCGAAACCTGATTCATAGAGACCTGGAGAACTTCGGCAATCTTCTTTCTCATTTCTGAAATATGGGGAGCCAATCGGGGTTCATCACAGAGGATCGTTGCATCCACATTCACAATCTTTGCTCCCTGGACGATTGACATAATTTCTCTGAGAAGTTGGAGGCTTGAAACCCCTTTATACTTCGGGTCTGTATCCGGGAAATGGGTTCCCAAGTCTCCTTTACACAAGGCTCCTAAGATCGCATCCCCTATGGCATGGCTGAGGACGTCTCCATCGGAGTGTCCCAAGAGACCCTTCTCGAAAGGAATTCTCACCCCTCCCAAAATGAGATCCCTTCTCTCTACCAGCCTGTGAATATCAAAACCGGTTCCTATTCGAATTTTTCCCTCCCTCCCCTAAGGGCATACACACAGGCCCGATTCGGGCAGGTCTGCCCTTACATAGATGCATCAAAACATTTCATTCCTTACCCTTCTTTAATCTCTCCCATCGGTTGAGGATTTCTTTTGCTTCTTTACCTAAAGATAAAACTCTTAGTTTCTTTGCTATTTTTCTTCGATCCAAAGTCTTTCCCTGAATCTGAAGAACCCCCTTCGCATCCTCTATATCCCTTGGCCTACCAGCCACTATCTTCTGTACGACCAGATCTTCAGGTGAAATATAGTGGATGGGAATACCCTCCACCTGGATTTTTCGGGCCCCTTGAATCGATTCCTGTTCAAAAAGGGTTACTGAGAAGACGAGATCCACCCTGACTTTCGTCTTTTGATGTTCTACAGGTAATACCCAGGTCTCCTGAACGAATCTCAAAGGATCTTTGGGCAATACTCGAAATTTCTTTTGGAGAAGTTTGAGAAGTTGATCCAGCTCCTTTGGGGTTAATGCAACCGTGATATCAATATCCTCTGTGAATCTTGGAACACCATATTGTAGAGTCGCCTGTCCTCCTATGACCATATAAGGGATTTCCCCTTTTATAAGAAGTTGTGCTATCTCTTTTAGAGTTTTGAGAATCACTTCATGCCCTCATACGGAAGAACTTCTTATAAAGGTCTATAGCCTCTTTATCGGAGTTCCACTCGAATTGGGTTTCTCTGAGAACTCTCACCACAGTTTGGTAGAGTTCCTCACCCAATTTGATCTTTTCAACAGGAGTGAGTTTTCTTAAACGAATGACATCATATTCTTCTTCCCATCGGTGGAACTTCTTCCATTGAGAATCTCTATTCATTCAGACAACCTCCTTTTCAGTATTGATTCGGCAAATAAAAGATCTGATTTTGTCGTAATCTTGATATTTTCCGGAGATCCCTCGATCACCTTCACCTTCACCCCCAACCTCTCCACAAGGGAGGCATCATCTGTGGCATAAAATCCTTCTTCATAAGCCTTGTCATAAGCCTGTCGAATCAAAGAATATTCAAAGGCTTGAGGGGTCTGTGCACCCTTTATTGTTGTTCGATTCAGTGTGGCTGCAACAAAACCTCCGTCCACCTTTTTCAAGGTGTCCCCAATCTCAATCACAGGGACGACCGCTTGATGGGTTTCACACTCTCGAATCACCCTCATCAAAAGTTCCGATTGAAGGAGAGGGCGAACCCCATCATGGATGAGAACAATCCCTCCCTCCACTTTATTCAGCCCCTGAAAGACCGAATCCTGTCGTCTTTTCCCCCCTGGAATGGGTTCCAGCACCTTTTTGATTCCAAACTTGTTCAACACTTCTCTTTTACAAAATTCAATCCTCTCCTCCGAAAGAACAAGAAGGATTTGATCGATCCTGTCACAATCCTCAAAGACTTGAAGACAGTGTTTCAAAAGAGGGAAACCACAAAGGGGGAGAAACTGCTTCTCCAGTTCTCCCCCCACTCTCTTCCCGGAACCTGCGGCAACAATAATCGCAGAAGTCATGCAGTGGTTAAAAGGTTAAAATGGTTAAATAGTTAAATAGACCCATTTAACTAATCACCATTTAACCAATAACTGACTTTACTGTCCTTCCTTCAACTTTGAAAAGATCATCCTTCCTGCGGTGGTCTGTAGGACACTCGTGACAACGCAGGTCACCGTCCTTCCCAGCTTTGTCACCCCATCATCCACAACCACCATTGTCCCATCCTCAAGATAACCAACACCCTGCCCCATCTCTTTCCCTCTCTTGATCAGCCGGAGGGTAAGTGCCTCACCGGGGAGAAAGACGGGTCGGAGACCTTTTGCAAGTTCATTGATGTTGAGGACGACCACACCATGGAGATCGCAGACCTTATTTAGGTTGTAATCATTGGTGACGATTTTTGCCTTTTTCATCTCCGCCAGCCTCACCAGTTTTGCATCGACATCCGACCCCTCATTCATCTCGGCATCTTCAATCACCACTTCTACTTCATTGCTGTCCTGTAACCTTTTAAGGATATCCAACCCCCTCCTCCCTCGAGCTCTTCGAAGGGGATCGGGAGAATCTGCAATATACTGGAGTTCTCGGATGACAAAACGTGGTAAGATGAGGCGACCTTCGATGAAGTGACTCTCTGAGATATCAGCGATCCGCCCATCGATGATGGCACTCGTATCCAGTATTTTATCTATAGCTGCATTTTCTCGCTTGCTTCCTATTCGGAAGTTCATAGTCTTGCTTGCCATTAATCTCAACATGACAAGAATTCCCAGATAGATGAAGATGAGGTTGGAAAAGATGAAGAGAAAGAGGCGAAAACGGACCATTTGCTGAATTAATGAGAGTCCGTAGGCTAAGGAATTTGCAACAAGAAGTCCGATTCCAATCCCGATTACACCGGCAGCGATCTCCCTGCCACTCCTCTCTGTTACGAGATACTCCATAAAGAGTAGAAAGAGACCGGAGAGAAGCCCGATGACACTGCCTGTCAAAATAAACGAACTTCCTTCAGTGTAATTACCCACACCCCCACCCACCAGGCCCAAGAAGAGGACAAAAAATATCTGTAATCCTCTGCGCATATACGATCAACTCCTTTCTATAAGAGGAGATCGAGGGCTTTTTCAACACTCTCTGCCCCGATCACTTCAATGGAATTCGAAGATCTCCGCTTCGGAGAATGATGATTCAATCCTCGAAGATTGTTCTTTGAGATGAGACATCTTGCGAAACCCAACCGCTCGGCCTCTCGGATCCGCATATCGATCTGTCCAATCCCTCGAATCTCTCCCCCCAATCCTACCTCCCCCATCACTGCAACCTCCGCTCCAATCGGCCGGTTTTTGAAACTTGAGACGATGGAAATCAGGAGTCCCAGATCAACTCCCGGTTCGTCCACTTTCAAACCTCCCACCACATTGGTAAAGACATCCGAACTCCCAACATGGAGTCCAACTCTCTTTTCCAGTACGGCTAAGAGCATGGCAAGGCGACGAGAGTCCGTGCCTGTAGTCACCCTCTGAGGAATACCGTACCGGGCTGGGGTGACTAGGGCTTGGATCTCCACCAAAAGGGGTCTTGTCCCCTCTATCGTGCAGACCACTACACTTCCTGGAACACCGTTCCTCCTCTCTGAGAGAAAGACTTCCGAGGGGTTCTTCACTTCAATGAGACCTTTCTCCAACATCTCAAAGACTCCAATTTCATGGGTAGATCCAAACCGATTCTTCACCCCACGAAGAATCCGGTATTGATGGTGGCGGTCCCCTTCTAAATAGAGAACCGTATCTACTAAATGCTCTAATATCCTCGGTCCAGCAATGGCACCCTCCTTTGTTACATGTCCGATGAGGAAAAAGGCGACTCCTCTCCCCTTTCCATATCGCATGATCTCTCCACCACACTCCCGCACCTGCCCCACACTTCCCGGAGCGCTCACGAGATCCGCATGGTAAACCGTCTGAATGGAGTCCACTACGACAATATCGGGCTTCAACGTTTCGATCTCTGCGAAGATGCCTTCCAAGTTGCTCTCAGAGAGGAGAAAAAGATTTTCAGAAGAGACACCCAATCGGTCTCCCCGGAGCTTAATCTGCTCCTGGGACTCCTCCCCCGAGACATAGAGGATCTTCACATTCGACTGAGCCAATCGCTCCATTACCTGGAGGACAAGAGTGGACTTGCCAATTCCAGGGTCACCCCCGATGAGGATCAGAGAACCCTCCACTACACCTCCTCCCAGGACCCGGTCAAACTCTCCAATTCCGGACTTAAAACGCCTCTCTCCCAGGCTCCTCACCTCCTGTATCTTCCGTACTTCTCCCCTGGGCGGTGGCGTTCTCCCCCTTCCTCCTTTTTGAACCCTCTCCTCGACCATGCTCTCCCAAGAAGAACAGGCAGGACACCGCCCGAGCCATTTGGAAGACTCATACCCACATTCACTGCAGATATACTTTGTCTGAGTTTTCATCTCAGATGGGTAATGGGCGATTTTTTATATGGGTGATAAATCTATTTAACATTTTAACCATTTAACCAATAATCGCGTTTAAAAGATCTTGACCGTGATGTATCTCTTCGGGTTTTTCTTGATGTCAGTGATTAAGGCTTGGAGAGAATCGAGGGTCTCCTTTGTCGAATCATAAAGTCCTTTGTCATGAATCAACTTCCCAATCGTCGTCGTATCAGAGTTTATATAGGCAGTCAGCGTATCCAGGCGAGCAGTAATCACATCAAGCCGCCTCAGAGCTGCCTCAATTTCTTTTGACTCTACTGTCTTCTTCAACTTGGAGGAGATAGCGGAGAAATTTTTGGCCCCTCTTTTGATGTCGCCCTGGCTCTCCTGAACGAGGTTAGATAAGTCCTCGGAAACCCTATGGAAGTTCTTTATACTCTCCTGGATGGAACCTACTGTCTCCTCATTGAGAAGTTTCTCCTGAAGTAGGTCCAAAACCTCCACCAAGGATACAGTGATCTCTGCCAGCCGCACCATAGAGAGAGAGGTAGTGGCATCTCCTCTGGCAGGCTGGGAGAGGTCGAGAGGGATGCCGCTCATCCCCGGATCGACCCTGAGATTTTTGGTCCCACTCACAAAGGCAACATCTAAGATGGAGAAATGCGCATCGGAATAGAGGGATACCTTCTTATCCAGGGTAAAGACAATTTCCACCTCTCGCCCCATGAGGTTAATCTCCCTCACCTTTCCCTTTTTCACGCCCACCACCAGGACATTATCACCCACGAGAAGTCCTCCGGCATCTGAAAAGAGAACCCGGACCAAATGTGTCTTCTGCCCGAATTGAACTTCTGAGAACCACCGGGATCCGAAGAGCAAAACGATCAAAGCGATGAGGATGAGAATCCCTACTTTGAACTCAATACTCTTCATTTTCTTCCGTTCATGATGTGGAAATGGATCGTTTGGGCATCTCAAATATCGTCATTTTTTAACCCCGAATCATCTTTTTAGCCGATGGGTCCTTCCGCATTCCCATTGATGAATTGCTGAAGAGCAGCATTATTACTCTTTCGGACTTCATCCGGCGTTCCTTGAAAGACGACCTTTCCCCCATGGAGCATTGCAATCCGATCTGCGATCTTATAAGCCGAATGCATATCATGCGTGACCGCAATCGTGGTCTTGTGGAACCTCTTCTGAAGATCCAGGATGAGAACGTTGATTTTATCAGCAGTGATGGGGTCAAGACCCGTCGTTGGCTCATCATAGAGAATGTATTCTGGATCCATTGCCAGGGCGCGGGCGATTGCAGCACGTTTCTTCATTCCACCGGAGAGTTCCGCAGGCTTGAGGTGTTCAGATCCAGAAAGCCCGACCAGTTTTAATTTCTCCTCACAGATCTCTTCCATTGCCTTCTCGGAATAATTCCCGCGCTCCCGGATTCCAAGAACCACATTACCTCCCACCGTGAGGGAGTCAAAAAGTGCAGAGGATTGAAAGACCATTCCAAACTTTCTTCGGATCCCGTAGAGTTCTTTCTGAGAGACTTGATTGATATCCACTCCGTCCACAATGACTCGGCCTCCCTCGGGTTTAAGCAGTCCCATGATATGCTTCAAGAGAACGGATTTCCCACACCCACTCTGTCCGATGATGACGAGGGTCTCACTCTTATGGATCTCCAGATCCAGGCTTCGAAGGACTTGATTCTCACCAAAGGATTTTTCTACATTTTCTAATTTGATCATCAGAAACGTTTTATATCTTCGTCACATCTTAAAGCCACTGCTACTGTCGTTCCTGCTACTGCGCTCCGTCGCGTGCCGTCGCCAA
>JADFOU010000101.1:1932-7353 GCA_022562655.1 candidate division TA06 bacterium | reverse complement strand
GATTCCAAAATTTCCGGATAATTTTATTGGATCATAATCTCACATAGAAAATAGTTTAAAATGATCCTGTCAATCCTGTTCATCCTGTCAAAAAACTAGGAGAAATTGAGAATTGCACTAAATATTGTGTGGATTCTCCTCCTCGCTGGCTCGATGATACTCCTTCAGGTGAAGATTGATCGAGGGAGGGTGTTGCGGGAGGAGTTGGTGGAAGAGCTCCTCTACTTCCCTTCTGGAGATTTCATCCAGGGCAAGGTAGGTGGATTTGACATCCTCTTCGCCGACTGGGTTTGGCTTAGGATTATCCAATATTACGGTCACCACAGGATGACCGATGCCAAATTCGAATTCTTAGGACATATTTTAGATGTCCTCACCACCCTCGATCCTCGATTTCTCCATGCGTATACCTTCGGATCCCTCCTCCTCACCCACGATGCCGAAGATCCCGAAGGGGCCTTTCAACTCCTCTCCAAAGGGAGCCAGAGGAATCCGAAACGATGGGAGATTCCCTTCACGAGAGGGTTCATCCATTATGTCTTTCTCAAGAATTATCGGGAGGCGGTGGGATCTTTCCACCTTGCCGCCCTTCTACCGGATTCTCCAGATATGACTCGACGATTTGCTGCCTTTGCTGCGAAGAAGGGCGGGGAGATCCAACTCTCCATAGAACTCTGGACTGAACTCTATCAAACTTCGAATAACCCTTTTGAGAAGAAGACCGCTTTACGGTATATCAAAAACCTGATGAAGAAGGAAGTTGAAGATCTATTCGAGACCTATTATCAAGAAAAAGGAACTTATCCGAAGCAACTTTCAGAACTCCTTGACTTCACCCAAAACGGTCAAAGTCTCTTTGTGGCTCCTGATGGAGATCGTCTCCTTTACAACAAAAGAACTAAAGAGGTAGTCTGGTATAATGAAAAATTCGAAATGCAAAATGAATAACTTCTGTGGCAGTGGCAGGAGACAGTGGTCCCGCCCGTGGCGGGGCTGCTGCTACTGCAGACTGCTGCTAGAATACCTATGAGCCTTGTTTGGATAATCCCCATAGTCCTCATCGGAGCATCGATAGGGTCATTTCTCAATGTCTGCATTTTTCGGATACCGGAGGGAGAGTCGCTCATTCGCCCCGGCTCCCACTGCCCCCAATGCGGAGTCAATATCCTACCTTGGGACAATATCCCCGTCCTCAGCTATCTCCTCCTTCGGGGTCGCTGCCGCTCCTGCAGTGGACGGATCTCTCTGCAGTACCTCATCGTTGAACTCCTTACCCCTCTTCTCCTCATCTCCCTTTTTTTCTATTTTCGGGAGCTTCCTCTTTCAACCTTCATTCAGTATTTTATCTTTTCCAGCCTCTTCACCCTCTTCCTCATTGTGATCTTTTTCATTGATTTGAATCATCGGATCATTCCTGACAAGATCACCTATCCCGGGATGCTTCTGGGGGTCCTCCATTCGTTTCTGAGATTAGAAGATTCAAGATTCACTGATTCAATCTTCCAATCTTCGATCTTTCAATCCTCAGTCTTTCAATCTCTTGTGGGGCTCGTAGGTGGAGGCGGATTTTTATATCTTGTGATGAAAGTGGGACAGTGGGTCTATAAAAAGGAGGTGATGGGGGGAGGAGATGTAAAATTGGCTGCCATGGTGGGTGGGTTCCTGGGAGGGTCCGGGGTTGCTCTCACCCTCTTCTTAGCCTTTTTAGGGGGTTCCATGGTTGGGGTAGGCCTCATCCTTCTTCGAAAGATGCATCGTTCTTCCTTGATTCCCTTCGGACCTTTTATCGTTTTCGGAGCCTTTCTCACCCTCTTCTTTCAAGAGGAGCTCCTCACCTTCTATTCGCGCCTCTTCCTTCGTCTAAGATGACCATGCCTTTTCGACCCTCAATGGGTGATTTGTCATTCGATTTGAGCTGTGAACCGTCAGAAAGCCGAAAACAGACAGTGAGAACTCTACTTTTTGGGACTTGACAAAACTTTGTATAGCTTTTATATTTAACAGAATAGGATTCCCAAGAAGGGGATTTTTATGACTCGTGAGAAGGGATATCTGGAGTTCTCTGGATTGATCAGCAAAAACGGCAAGATGAAGTCCGTTTTTGACTTGATTGACAAGTTCGCAGGGCTGAAATCGCCGGTTCTCATCATTGGAGAGACAGGGAGTGGGAAGGAACTCGTGGCAAAGGCGATCCATGAGCGGAGTCAGCGAACGGAGAACCCCTTCATTGCCATCAATTGTGCAGTTCTTTCTGAAAATCTCCTGGAGAGTGAGCTCTTCGGACACGAGAAAGGGGCTTACACTGGAGCCTTTTCGAAAAAGCACGGGCTTTTCGAAGTGGCAGATAAAGGGACGATCTTTCTGGATGAAATTACTGATATGCCCCAAAAGGTTCAGGCAAAGGTCCTCCGGGTGATTGAGACCAAAAACTTCCGACGCCTGGGGGGGACCAAGACTGTGGATGTGGACGTCCGGATTGTCTCTGCTTCCCCTGTTGATCCCACAACCCTCATTTCCAGTCGCACCTTTCGAGGGGATCTCTATTATCGCCTCTCTACCTTGACGATTGAAATTCCTCCCCTCAGGGAGAGGCGAGATGATGTCTCTCTCCTCGCCAACTATTTCATGAATGTCTTCAGTGAGCGTCTGGGTAAGAAGGTCATGGGGATTGATGAGAATGCGGTCGAGGTGCTTCAGAGTTATGACTGGCCGGGAAATGTGAGGGAACTGGAAAACGTGATTGAACGATCCTTCATCCTTGCAGATGGGGACACCCTCACTGTTGAAGACCTTCCCGAAAGACTCCAATGGTCGGATCGTAAGGTGCTGGAGGAAGGGATTCTCACCTTAAAAGAGACGGAAAGACGCCATATCGCCCGGGTCTTACGGGAGGTGAAAGGAAATCGAAGTCTCGCTGCGGAGATCCTCGGGATTGACCGGAAGACCCTCTATCGAAAGATTCAGGAGGGGCGAAATGATCCAAATCTCCATTAAACGGGGCAAAATAATACACTTCACATTTAGGCCGATTCCTTCCGAAAATTGTAATTCATTGATATAAAATAAGTTATAGGATTTTACACCCAAGCCCGCCTTTGGCACAGTTTTTGCTGTATAGAAGTAAGGAGAACTATTCAGCAAGAAAGGCAGGATGAAATGCCAAAGCGGGTTTTGATTATAGAGGGAGATGGTCAATCGGGACAGAATCTCCTCGATCTGACGCGAAAGTTCGGTTTGGAGGCAGATCTATGCGAGAAAGTTGCGGAGGGGCTGGGAAAACTGGTCCACATCCCTTATGCCTGTGTTGTTCTGGATATGGATTCTGTGGAGATCAATCCAGTTGAAGCCTTGATTGCCCTCAAAGGGATCTCCCCTCGTAGCTACATCGTCGCCCTCACGGGAAATGATGAGATCGGTTTTGAAAAGGAGATCCGGTTAAAGGGGGTCTTTTACTACCTGACCAAACCCATTGAAGAGAAGGAATTTGAAGAGGTTGTGATGAGGGCTTCTTCGATCGGAGGTTGAAAGAGGGTAGGAAGATCAGTTCGTAGGTGTGTAAGAGATTACACAACTAAACTGGGGACGATTTATATAAGTTTAATTATTTTATCACTTAGGTTTTTTATGGGGAGGCACGGTTCTTGCAGAAAAAAGAGGCAAAACCTAAAATCCAAGTACCCAATTTCAAACAATCTGTGAGTGGGAAATGAGAAGCTTACTTCTTTTTGGCTTTCTGCTCCTCTATCCCTCTGGCAACGCCTTAGCTGAAGGGAGCTGGCAGGAGCAGGATAGTGGTGTGAACCCGAGGGTGAATGGAGTATTTTTTGCAGATCCCTCGAATGGGTGGGCCGTTGGGATGCCCCCCATAGGAGGAAATGCGAGGATTCTTCATACAACAGATGGTGGAATGACCTGGTCCACCCAATCCAGTGGAACCCCTCATGAATTGCAAGCATTGGATTTTTTGGATCAAAACGAGGGATGGACGGTGGGGAAAATGGGGACAATTCTACACACCTCCGATGGGGGATCCACATGGGAGAACCAATCACTCGTTTTTCCAGTTGGACTGAAGGGGGTCTCTTCTGTGGATTCAGTAAATGGTTGGACAGTGGGGCAAAATGGATTCATCCTTCACACGTCCAATGGGGGAACGAATTGGAATATTCAGGTAAGTGGGACTTTTCAGGAGCTCAATGGGGTAATCTTTCTGAATCAAGATGAAGGATGGGCAGTGGGAAATGGGGGAGAGATTCGCCACACGACGAACGGTGGGAGTAACTGGGGGGGACAGACAAGCGGTGTTACGGATAATTTGAATGGGGTCTCTTTCTTAGATACAGAGAAAGGCTGGGTGGTGGGAGACGGTGGAAGGATCCTCCAGACGACCGATGGAGGGGCCACCTGGGATACCCTGGATAGCGGGGTGACGGAGGATCTCAACTCGGTAAGCTTCACGGATGTAAACAATGGATGGGTTGTGGGGACGAATGGCGTGATCCTCCAGACGACCGATGGAGGAACCACCTGGACCTCTGACACAGGGGTGACGACTGTGAATTTAAATGGAGTACAGTTCCTCGATGGGTCCTATGGTCCGGGCTGGGCGGTAGGAGCACAGGGAAAGATCTTCCGTTACGACGAAAACACTCCCCTCGAGTTTGCCCTCATCCAGAGAAGTTCTTCGGTCACCATTACGTGGAAGAGTATTGACGGGGCATTCTACGATATCTTGATTGCGGATTCCCTCCTCGGCACCTTTGCGGATACCGCTGATGTCGAAGCTACAGATACCCTTTCTTCTTGGACGGATAGTGATGACGTCTCAGAAAGGTACTATCAAGTCCACAGCCGCTCCGGCCTCTATCGAACCTCCAATACGACAGGGCAGTTCAAACTGACCGTTGTGGCGGAAAGTCCTCCAGGAGATAAGATGCAGTTGATCTCCCTCCCTTCTGTTCAGTTTTCCAATCCAATTGACAGCGTCCTCGGTGCCCAACTGATCGGAGAAGATAGCGAACTCAATGCGGACCGGATCTGGAAGTGGGACCCAGACAGTACCAAATTTCGGTATGTCTGGTTGGTGGACAATGTGGGGCCCTGTTGTGATGGAAGGTGGTTTGAAACGATCGATGGAATTCCGGTTCCCACAGACCTCACGCTGGACGCCGATGAGGGGTTCTGGATTCAGAACCGCCATGGGGTACAGGAGATCATACTTGTAGGAGAGGTGTCGGATGTTTCAAACCGGACCATCAACTTTGACTATGGAATTCAAGAATTTGGCTCTGCCTATCCTGTGGTGGTGGAATTGGACTCATCAGATCTTTATCAGGACGGGGCAACGGGGTCGATCAATGAGCTCGATGCGGACCGCATCTGGTACTGGGATACCGATACCGATTCGTGGGATTTTTCTTG
>JADFOU010000101.1:0-1922 GCA_022562655.1 candidate division TA06 bacterium | reverse complement strand
TTCCTATGATGGGACGTGGTGGGATTCCGAACCCAATGCTGCCACTACGATCCAGTTAAAACCGGGAAAGGGGTATCGCTTTGAGTTGCGTAACCTCCCCGGTCATGCCCCCTTCACCTGGACCTACCCCAAACCCTATGATAATCCTCCGAACTGATGACAGCAGACTATGGACTTTGGACAATAAACTTTAGACTCATCCAATCAATCTAATTGACGAAATTGATAGAACAAAAGTTGAAAAACAAGATCTATTTTTCCGCTCTTTTACTATCTGCCACCTGCATACTGCTAACTGCCACTGTCACTTCCGCTGTAGAGATCAATTGGGGAGCGGGGAATTATCCCATCCTGGATGAAAATGGAGACCCATTGGAAGATGGGGATCTGGCTCAACTCATCTGGGATCAGGAGGGGGATGGGATTGACCCACCCAGCTCCGATGGAATGCCCACTGATGATGATCGTCTCATCGCTGCCTCCTTTCTGGGTAAAGGCTCCTTTCTTGAAGGAAGATTCTCCGAGAATACTTCTACGACAATGGTTGGAGTTGGAGATTTCCTCTATGTCCGGGCATGGAATGGTCCCAACCCAGCGGAAGCCACCCATTACGGGGATACCCGAGATCATACCCCCAGTGTCTGGGCCCTGGGGAATGACTATTCCTACACTTTAGATGCCACAAGTGCCCGGAGCTGGACAACCCGTTTAGGAGGTGTCACCGGTGTGGAAACAGAACCCCCTTCTCGGGTGAGGGTGCCGTTTGCCCTTTTCCAGAATCATCCCAATCCTTTTCACGCTTCTACCGCTATTTTCTATTCCATCCCTGCTCAAACCCATCTCCTGTTGAATATCTACGATATCACTGGGCGAAGAGTACGGACTCTTGTGGATGCCCGAGTCGAGGCCGGCAGGCATCTCATTTTCTGGAAGGGTTTTGACGACCAAGGGAGAAGAGTTCCAACGGGCACCTACTTCTCTCGCTTGGAGATGGATGGACAACTGAGAGTGAGGAAGATGACCTTGATCAGGTAGTGAATCGCCAAAATTTATCAAAAGGTCATTTCCAAATGGGACTCTTTCTGAAAGAAGAATAAGTCCTATTTTATAGATAGACATTTTTCTGTCATGAGAATAAGACAGGAAGCAGGGAACGAGGAAGGAGTTTCCCGTTTCGAGAATCATGACTTCCTCTGATTCTTTTTCACTTGACATCGAAGGAGCATTCTGGCATATTGTTTGCAGTGTGTATGATCTTGTAGGGGTCCCCCGCCAAGGCGGAATGTCTTCCCCAAGAAGAGATGTAGACCTTTCTTATTGTCATGAAAAATAAAAACTCCTTCCTACCTCTCATTTTCCTTTCACTCCTCCTCCCCAATGCTGGTGCAAGGGCTGGGAATGTGGCAGTGAACTGGGGGAACTCTTGCGATACTCTCCTCTACGATGAGTTCTGGGTTGCCCTTGCCGACTCGGATGTCGTTCAACTGTTCAAGGCGGTCGGTTCCATTGACGATCCCAATTGTCTTGGAGACCCGGGAGGGGATGATGTCTTGATTGCTACATCCAAGATCGGGGGGGGTGTTTTCGATCCAGGGGATACGATCAGTGGATGCCTCTCCCAGTCTACCATAGTCACCATCAATTGCACCTCGAACGATACTACAGACACCTTCTATGTCCGGGCATGGAACGATTCCAACCTCGACGATGCCACCTATTATGGGGATACCCGCCAGAATATTGGCCAGGAGATCTGGGTCATCTCCTGTAACGCGATTACCCAGAGAATCGGCGTAACGGATTACAACTCTTGGGCTACCGCCACGGAAGCCCCGAATCTTGTAAATATAAATGGAACGAGCATCGCTCCTCCCTCTATCAATCCGGGTGATGAAAATGTAGGAATACTACAACTGGACCTG
>JADFOU010000100.1 GCA_022562655.1 candidate division TA06 bacterium | reverse complement strand
TATTCCAACAACATCACTATTGGCTTCGTTAATATAAAGCACTGGAAGACCACTGCTATTTAGAACAACAAAATCTCCTGATATAGTAGCTGCTGCGATTCCTCTATTCCCAACTAACAACACCTGAGATAATGAAGCAAATCCTATAACCTCAAAGTCCCTAGATACAGAGGCATTATAACCTATAAAGAAATCAGAGTTCCATGTTGTATTAAATTGGCTAGAACCAGAGGCTACTGTCCAATTAACATCAAGGGTGGCTGCATTTACTATTTCATCAAAATCATCTTTATAGATATTAACACAATACCTATTTCTTACATCTTCCTTGACTTTTTGATTATGTAGGCTAAGATGGCAGCTTCTACAGAGAGTAACTCCTTCTCTTTTCTCATAGTCTGTATGATGAAAGTTAAGGTTTTCTTTACTCTTACACGCAATACACTCGTTACCCCTTTTCTTATGGTATCTGTCCGAGATTCTTGCGTATAGCTTGATCTTAACTTCTGGTTTCTTATTATACCCTCTAAACCATGCGTTTCTCTTTTCACGATTTCTATTTACCCATGATTTAAAGCTCTCGCTTACCTTTTCCGGATGTTTAAGCACCTCTGACTGAAATTCCGGCTCTCGAATGCTCTTCATCTCTTCCCTCCCTTTTATACTTATAAGTTCAGTCAACTTCAAGTATCGCAAATTACGTGCCAAATCCTTGGAAGTCGGAGGGTTTTCTTTTAACTCCTTGATTTACAAATAGATAGGGAGTAGGAAGTGAATAGAGTTAAAGGATGGAAATGTAATAGAATGAACAATTCCTCTTCTTATTTTTCTAATTTTGCAAAATGTGATTGAAAACAGGCGATAATCTTCTAAGTCCAAGGAGAGAACTGGAGTTTAAAAAAACCAGATGAATCATTTTTACTTGTCTGGTAACCTCGAACATCTGTACCGAGAAGGTGACAGGGGGAATGAATGGACCCAAATCCCAAAGTTTCAGGAAACCGTTGGGTCAGGAAAATTGAAAAACTGGATGGCTGGAAAAGTTTAATGGGTGCTGGGAGGAACAAGGGGAAATCAAGAAAAGACTGAAAATATCAGACATAGATCAACGTGCCTACTCTTCATAATGGAGCCGAACTTTTTGACTCCGAATCAGGTCACCCAGAGATCTGTCGTCCAGAGGCACTTCTCTACTTGAAGTCTTATTATCTTATATTCAATATCTCTATCGATTCTCCCGATACTCTCCAAAGACCTCCCGAAAGATATCCGAGATCTCCCCTAACGTGACATCCTTTTCTACTGCTTCAATAATGTGAGGCATCAGGTTCTCTTCTCCTTGAGCGGCCTCTCTCAACCTCCCAAGAGCCTCCTTGACCTTCCCTTTATCTCGTCTCTCTCTCCATCTCCCCAATGCCTTGGATCGACTTTTCTGAAGGGTGAGATCCACCTTGAGGAGCTGGATCTTCTCCTCTAAACCATCGAGTCCCACAATGGTTCTCTCGTTGGATTCGATCTCCTTCTGATACTCATAGGCGCTCCTCTCAATCTCCTCATGGAAGTAGCCCCCTTCCAGACAACGACAGGCACCTCCCCTCTTCTCAATCTCCTTTAAAACATGATCCACTCTCTCTTCAATCTCATCCGTAAGAGACTCAAGGAAGTAAGAACCTCCCAGAGGGTCTACGGTCTCTGCCACACCGCTTTCAAGGGCGATGATCTGCTGGGTTCTCAAGGCAACCCGAGCCGACTCCTCTGTGGGCAACGCCAGGGCTTCATCATAGGCGTTGGTATGTAGGGACTGACTCCCCCCTAAGATCCCCATCAGTGCTTGAAGGGTGACACGAGTGATATTGTTCATCGGTTCCTGAGCCGTAAGGACGGAACCGGCTGTCTGGGTATGAAAACGGAGGGTTTGGGAACGGGGATTTTGGGAACTGAATTTCTCCTTCATAATCCTTGCCCAGATCCTCCGGGCGGCTCGAAATTTGGCAATCTCCTCAAAGAAATGGATATGGGCGGCGAAGAAAAAGGAGAGTCGGGGAGCAAAGTCATCGACCGCCAGTCCCCGCTCAAGGACCCCTTCCACATAGGCGATGGCATTGGAAAAGGTAAAGGCGAGTTCCTGAACTGCTGTGGATCCTTTCTCCCGGATGTGGTAGCCGCTGATGGAGATGGGGTTCCAGCGGGGGAGGGTTTGAATGGAATACTCGATGAGGTCAGTGACCAGCCGCATCGAAGGTCCTACGGGATAGATAAAGTTTCCTCTGGCAACGAACTCCTTCAGGATATCATTCTGAACTGTCCCCGAGAGAACTTCCAGTGGAACCTTCCGCCGCTTTGCCAGGGCAATATAGAAGGCTAAGAGGATCGAGGCGGTGGCATTGATGGTCATCGAGGTGGAGACCTTCTCCAAGGGAATCCCCTGAAAGAGTTCCTCCATATCCTCCAAGCAGGAGATGGCCACTCCGGTGCGACCCACCTCACCCTCAGCCAGGGTGTTGTCTGAGTCATAACCCAGTTGGGTCGGGAGATCAAAGGCAGCAGAGAGACCGGTCTGCCCCTCTTGAAGGAGATAGTGAAACCGCTCATTCGTCTCCTGGGCACTCCCATAACCTGCATACTGCCTCATCGTCCAGAACCGTTTCCGGTACATCTCGGGATGAATCCCACGGGTGAAGGGATACTTTCCAGGCTCTTCCAGGGCTCCTTTCTCATCGAAATCTTTCGGTGCTCGAGGGGTGTAAACCGAGGCAACCGGTATCCCAGAAGGGGTTTTGAATTTTTTATTCCCTTTCTTATTATTTATCATTGAAGTCTATAGTGGAATATTTCCGTGTTTCTTCTGCGGGATCGTCTGCCGCTTATTCTCCAGAATTCGGAGTGCCTGAATGATCTTCGGGCGGGTCTCTTTCGGTTCAATCACCTCATCAATATAGCCCAAAGCAGCGGCGGTATAGGGATTGGCAAACTTTTCCCGATACTCCTCCACCAGTTCCGCCCACAACTTCTCCCGATCCTTTGACTCCGCCAGTTCCTTTCGATAGAGGATATTCACCGCTCCTTCCGGACCCATCACTGCGATCTCCGCAGTGGGCCAGGCGAAGTTGAAATCTCCCCTCACCTGTTTCGAGGAGAGAACACAGTAGGCGCCTCCATAAGACTTACGGGTAATGACGGTGATCTTGGGAACCGTCGCCTCGCAGTAGGCAAAGAGGAGTTTCGCCCCGTGCTTGATGATCCCTCCCCGTTCCTGGGCCGAACCGGGAAAGAAACCGGGTACATCCTCAAAGGTGAGGAGGGGGATGTTGAAACAGTCACAGAACCGGACAAAACGTGCCCCTTTGAGAGAGGAATCAATATCCAGAGCCCCTGCCAGAACCTTCGGCTGCTGGGCGACGATCCCTACAACCCGCCCCTCCATTCGGGAAAAACCGACGAGGAGGTTCTTGGCGAAGTTTTCATGAATCTCGAAGAACACCCCATGGTCCACCACTTTCTGGATCACCACTTTCATGTCATAGGGTCTGGCGGTGTTGTCCGGAATGATGGTGTTCAACTCCTCATCCTCTCGTTTCGGATCATCAGTGGATTCCTTGCTGGGTGGCTTCTCCAGATGATTTGAGGGAAGATAGCCAAAGAGTTCACGGATCTGGAGAAGGCAGGACCTTTCATCCTCGGCAATGAAATGAGCAATCCCACTCTTTTCGGCGTGGACATCCGCCCCCCCTAACTCATCAAAGGTCACATCCTCGTGGGTGACCGCCTTGACAACATCCGGTCCTGTGATGAACATATAACTAATCCCCCTGACCATAAAAAGAAAATCGGTGAGGGCAGGGGAATAGACAGCACCGCCGGCACAGGGTCCCAGAATGGCGGAGATCTGGGGGATGATACCGGAGAGAAGGGTATTTCGGAGGAAGATCTCGGCATAGCCAGCGAGAGAGGCAACCCCTTCCTGAATCCTCGCTCCACCGGAGTCGTTTAAGCCAATGAGGGGAACTCCTGCTTCCTCTGCCCGATCCATGATCTTGATGATCTTCTCGGCGTGGGCCATAGAGAGGGTTCCCCCGAAGGCGGTGAAGTCCTGAGAGAAGACATAGACCTGCCGCCCTTCAATCGTCCCATATCCCGTCACCACTCCATCCCCATAGATCTTCCGTTTTTCCATGTCGAAGTCGTGGATCCGATGGGTGACCAGAGCATCCATCTCCACAAAACTCTCCTCATCTAGAAGAATGTCGAGCCTCTCCCGGGCGGTGAGTTTCCCTGCATCATGCTGTTTTCGGATCCTCTCTTCCCCACCCCCCAATTTTGATTCCCGGATTCTCTCCTCGGAAAGAGCGATCTTTTTATTCACATCCATGTTTTCTTCTCTCACTCGGGTGGCACAGGACTCATGCCTCCCTTACAAGAGGAATGACCCTGTAATACTGAACCATCAAACGACAACGCTCAAAGTGCTTCATCACTATATCAGTTTTTGATCACATTTCAAGATCTTTTTAAGAGATTCCAAACCGCGCTCTTCGATGTCATAGAATCGGGACAGAAAAATATATACCCCCTTGACAGATGGATTGGGATGCCTCATGATGAACCAATATCAGAAATTGTATGGGGATACCCTTCCCCTCAAGGAATGGACATATGAATCGTGAATGATGATTGAGAAATTTTTTAGACAAGGAGGATAGTGATGAAGAGGACTTGTGGAGTGTTTCTTGGAGTTCTTCTCATATTCGGTTCTGTCTCTCTGTATGGGGAAGAGAGTGGTCCAAGGTCCGCGTTCCCCAGAGGGATCTTGACACCTCCAGCCTCCTCCGTCGTAGGGGTTCAATCCGCCCTGCCCGAATCGGGCGATGGCGGAGAAACCCTGCGAGGCCCGTTTCACCCCCCCTTGATGTTTGAAGATCCTGACCTCATTGAGGAGTTGAAACGCTCACAAGTTTCACCGCCACGGGAAAACCCCCTTCAAGAAGATCCCGCTGGAAATGATCCCACCATCACCTCTCATAGCCTGGTTCAAGACTTCCAGGGGACGAGTTTTAACGGATGGTATCCCCCGGATCCGGTAATAGCTGTAGGACCCAACCACGTGGTGGTGGTGGTCAATTCGCACTGGTCCGCCTACAACAAGTCGGGAGTCCTCGTTTCCGGACCCACCTCCCTCTCCAGTTTCTTTTCATCTGTAAATCCGCCGGGAAACTTCGTTTTTGACCCCAAAGTGATCTATGATCATTACCGGGATCGGTTTATCATCCTGGCTCCTGCCACCAATTTCTCGAACAGTTCTTCCTATATGGTCGCCGCTTCCGACACCTCGGATCCAACGGGCTCCTGGTGGCTCTACAATTTAGACGCCACTCTGGACGATACTTTCTCCAGCAGCAACTGGGCGGATTTTCCCGGTCTGGGATTTGACGAAGAGGCCCTCTACATCACCTCCAATCAGTTTTCCTTCGGAGGGGGATACCAGTACGTCAAACTTCGAATCGTCCACATAGACTCCCTTTACATCGGGGCTCCGGCTGTATGGTTTGATTTCTGGGACTTAAGGGATAACAACAATTTCAGGATCTTCACATTGAAACCCGCCCATACTTTCAATGGTTCTGGATATTTGGAATACCTTCTCAATACGAGGTCATTCGGGGGGAGCACTGTGGTCCTCTGGTCGGTGGCGAACCCTTTAGGGACCCCCATCCTCACCCGGGAGGCCACCCTAATTGTAGGAAGCTATTCGGCTCCCCCGAATGCAGAGCAGATGGGGAGCGCAACCAGGATCCATTCCGGGGACAGCCGAACTCTGGATGTAGTGGTCCGGGATGGAATCCTCTACACTGCCTTTACAGAGGCAGAGGATTGGGGGAGCGGGTCCACGGAAGCAGCGATCCGTTATCTCAAGATTGATGCGGTTGCAGAAATTGTGCTGGAGAACATCACCTTTGGTGCCAATAATCTCTATTACTTCTATCCCAGTGTATATATCGATGATCTGGGGGATCTTGCCCTTGTCTTCAACCGTTCCGGCACCTCGGAGTATGTTGGGGTCCATTTCACCGGAAAACTGGCATCTGCAAGCAACTGGGAAGCAAGCCAGATCCTCAAGGCAGGGGAAGCCTCTTATGTCCGATTCGATGGGGCAGGCAGGAACCGGTGGGGAGACTACAGCAGCGCCGGTCTAGATCCTTCGGGGGCCTCGCCGAGGTCTCTCTGGATTTATGGCGAGTATGCCCGACCCTCCAACACGTGGGGAACCTGGATCGGGGAGATCAACTTTCCCATCGTCCACGATGGAGGGCTGGTCAACCTCTCCTCTCCTCCCGACACGGTCTTTACAGACTCCACCTATGCCGTTCAGGCGACAGTTCGAAACTTCGGAAATGTCCTGGAGACCTTCGATGTGATTGCAACGATCAACGGCTATGCCGACACGTTTCAGGTATCCAGCCTTTCCCCTGGAGACAGTTTCCAGATCACTTTTTCCACCTGGACAGTTCCCTCTCCCGACTCCACGAACTACACAATGATCGTCTGCACGCAGGTAGCGAGTGATGCCGACACCACCAACGACTGCGGGGTGAAGTCCATCTTTGCCTTTCAAGAAATCCACAATGGAGGGGTAACCTCTCTCGATTCACCCGGGGACACAGTCTTCACAGACTCCACCTATGCCGTCCAGGCGACTGTCCAGAACTCGGGAACTGTTTTTGAAACCTTTGATGTAACTGCAACGATCAACGGCTATGCCGACACGTTTCAGGTATCCAACCTTTCCCCTGGAGACAGTTTCCAGATCACTTTTTCAACCTGGACAGTTCCCACACCCGACTCCACGAGCTACTCAATGACCGTCTGCACGCAGGTATCAAATGATGTGGACACCACCAACGACTGCCGCATGAAGTCTATTTTTGCCTACACCTATCGCTTCCACGACATTGGGGTAACCGCACTTCCCTCACCCCTGGATACTGTCTGGACAGATTCCACCTACACCCCCGAGGCATGGATTCAAAACTTTGGGAACTTGACCACCTCCTCCATCGAATTGATCGCCACCATTGACGGATATGCAGACACCCAGTGGGTCTCCTCCCTTTTACCCGGGGATTCGATTCTTGTCCCCTTCCAAATCTGGACCGTTCCTCCCGCTGATTCAGCAACGTATCTCTTCAGCGTCTGCTCCAATGTGGTGGGAGACGAGGACACCACCAACAACTGCGGAATGAAGCCCATCTTTGCTTACATTCCCGTGGGCGTAGAAGAGGAGAATAATGAATATCGAATATCAAATATTGAATTCCGATTGTTCCAGAATCACCCCAATCCCTTCCATTCCTCCA
>JADFOU010000099.1 GCA_022562655.1 candidate division TA06 bacterium | reverse complement strand
CCCCTATACCCATCTTTTGGAAAAGTAACTTTTTCCCCCAAGTGCTCCCGGAAGCGAGTCTCGAGGGAACGCCCTAAGAGTTCTACCTGATTTCCCCCATCGTCCACATAGAAATCACTTTTCGCCTCATACCCGAGAAAATTGAAGAGACGAACGAGAGAATCCCCGATGGCAGCCGCCCGGGCATTGGCAACCACAAGGGGGCCGGTGGGGTTGGCACTAACAAATTCCACCAGGACCTTTTCCTTTTTTCCCCTGTCGCTCTTTCCATAAGTATCCCCCCTCTTGATAATCTTTATGAGTTCATCTTGAAGTGCCTTCCAGCTGAGGGTAAAATTGATAAACCCCGGAGAGGCAACTTCTACTTTATCGAAAAGCCCTGGCTCTATCTCTAAATTTGAAAGAACCCGTTCGGCTACCTTTACGGGTGAAGACTTCAAAACCTTCGAAAGGAGAAAGGCAACGTTGGAGGCATAATCTCCATAGGAAGGGTCTTTTGCCTCCACCACTTCCACTTTGGAATCTAAAGGAAGCCCCATCCTTTGGAGAGCCTCCACAAGACTCTTTTCAATTTTCTCACGAAGCGTCATAGGGCAATCATTTTTTACCACAAAGACACAAAGTTCAAAAAGTTCTTCTTATTTGTGGAATAAAGCTGTAAAGCAATGATGAATCAAAGGTTCTTCATTCTTTGTGTCTCTGTATTAAATTTCTATTTCATCAATACGAGTCGTTGGGGCATCTCCCCAGAGTCGCTCCAAACCATAATATCTTCGGGTCTCCTCCAAGAAGATATGAACCACCACATCCACATAGTCAATAAGGATCCAGTGACCTAAGGGATACCCCTCCATCTGCCACTTTTGAACTCCTCTTGACGCTAAGACTTTCACGATGTGGTCTGCGATGGCTTTCGCGTGGACATCAGTTGTTGCGCTTGTGATCACAAAAAAATCCGTTACAGGAGAGGGTTCAGTTAAGTCCATTAAAAGAATCTCGAACCCTTTCTTCTCCAGAACGGCATCACAGACTCGAGAAGCGATTTTTTCTGCTTTCAACTATTGAAATTTGAAGAGCTTCAGATAGTCCTTTCCGATAATTACAGTAACTTCCAGATAGAGGGATGGATCGACCTGAGAAGTCACCTGGCGACATCGGATAGATCGGGCTACTCTTTTCGCATATCGCATTGTCTTTGACTTGCGATCCACCACAATGGTCTTAGGGAAGTCATGGCTTGGGGCATTATCCACCTTCACGACATCAAATCCCTTCTCCCGAAGGATACCCGTAACTCGCTGGGCGATCTTCCTCACCCCGCATCCATTCAGCACCTCTACCCGGATGACCTCTCCATCCGTCCTTTTTGCCTCAAGAAGTGGCTGGAAGATTCTGGAAACAAAGGAGAAGAGAAATAGAACAGAAAGAAGACCCAAGAGAAGCAAGAAGGTCATTCCAATCTTAGACTTTCTCTGAATCTTAGATGTCTCCCCCCTCTTTCTCCTTCCCAGATCTTCTAATCGATCCTTCGCCACGGAGAGAATCTTACCCCCAATTATAGATCAAGTCAAGGATGAATATAAAGAAGTTTTCAGAATTTGAAACTTTCTCGCCTAAAAATATGTCATTATAGTGGAACTAAAAAGTGACAGTCAGAAATCTAAGAAGTGTAGTTTATCCCAGGGAAGAGAAAGGGCTCTCGATTATAAGGTTCGAATTACCAATACTTAACCCTATCCACCCGGAAGAAACTTAGAGAATCCTGTTCCAATGGAAGAAGCGGCACGAAAATTGCATTATCTTTACAGTAGGTCAGACGGAAAAAATCTATTCCACCTCCACGCAGACGAAAAGAGCCACATTGCCCGATCCCCGCTCTTCGGAAAGTTTTTTGAATGGAGAGAACAGAATGAAGGGTTCATGGAATCAATTCCCTGATAAAGTGAACGAGGCCATTGATTTCCTTGTTAAAAATTCAAAGCGCCCCATCTCTTCAAAAGATGTTTCCCGCTATGTGGGTATGCACCGGTCTTCTTTCTGTCGGCTCTTTAAAAAGGAGTTGGGTGTTACACCCACCGCATATTTGAATCTTATGAGGATCAACGCCTCGAAAGAACTCCTTTCCACTTCCGATTTAACTGTTGAGAAGATCGCACGACGAGTAGGATTCCCGAATCCCCGCCATTTCAGAGGACTCTTTAAGAGGTACGTAGGGGAGTCCCCTAAGGAGTTTAGAAGAAAATCCTTAGCCCCTTCCAAACCAACTCATTCCAGAATCTTCGTTGAGTCTTATCCCTAACAGAATTAATCCCTTCGCTAAAATACTCCGGGAAAATTTCCTGTCCGATCCCGTTTCGGCCCATCCTACCCCAATTGTATCCCAACGGAAGAGTTCCTGACTCGAGATTTTCTCTCTTGACAATAGGAGCGGATTCAGATACTATTTTATAGAGATGCCGAATATTCGATCTGCCAAAAAAAGATTGCGCCAAAACCAGACGCAGAGGAAGCGAAATAAGGCAAGGAAATCAGCCCTCCGAACCTTGATGAAGAAGACGTTTACGGAGAAAAATCCCGATCTTGCTGAAGGACTTCTCAAAGAAGTTTATTCTGCTCTGGATAACGCTGCCCATAGGCGAATCTTTCATCCTAATAAATCCGCTCGCCATAAAGCCCAGTTGGCGAAAGCCGTGGGGGGCCTGAAAAAGACAAATACTGAAGAGCCTGTTGAAAATTCGTAATGGAAATTGGAGATTTTAAAATCGTAAAAGCCCTTCCAATATCTATCATCAAGTCTCAATTTCCATCTTCTAATTTCTAAATACTACTCTCCAGCCTTTCTATCCACCCTCTCCATTCCCCGTCTGGCTTCCGCATTTCCTGGATCCACCGCCAGAACCCTTTGGAATTCTTCTCTCGCCTTCTCAACCTCTTCCAATTGCAAATAGGTGTGACCTAATTGGAGCCTTGTCAATAGATTCTCCTGGTCCCACCTCAATGTCCATTGAAAGTTTCTCAATGCCTCATTGAAACGACCTCTTTGGAAAAGGAATGCCCCCCTTTCAAAACCCATTCGAGAGTAATCCCTGAGACGGATTCGTGTCCTCTCATCCTTATAAACCTTATCGTCAAAGGCTCCTCGAAGAGAGAAGTCCGCTTGAGGCAGATCATCCCAAATTCGAAGAGAGTCCTCTCCCGATGCGGATTGAAACTGATAGGCCAATCCCCTCGGAACCTTGAACATCTCCAAGCCGATAAAAGGAGCATCTTGATCCAGCCCATTGATAAATGTCGTATAGACAGGCCTCTCTTCCAGATTCTTCTCTATAAAACTATTGATCATCCGGATGAATCGCCTCTGAATCTCCGCGGGACTTTTGAGGGTCCCCCGTTCAAACTGATCTAAATACTCCTCATAGTCTAAAACCTCCTCTCTCGATCTCCTCATCAGCCAGGGATATTCCCTCTTCAGGGTGTTGAGATACCAGGATCTTCTCAGAAGCTCTTTGTCAATCATCACGACATCCTTCCTCCTCCCCTCAACATTCTGAATATAGAGAACAGGAGAGTAGATGTCCCAGTTGTTGGTGAGGCAGATTCCATTCTCTTCTATGGATCGAAGGGCGTTCATACCATAATCATAGGCAATCCAATTTCGACTCTTGTCAGACTTTCCATAATAGGAGATCAAAGGGATCAGAGGAAGGAAGAGAAAAAGAATCGAGATTCCTTTCGGAACAATCTCCATCAAAAGAAAGATGCCACTCCCCACCCAGAGGGCAGTAATGAGGAAGGAGGGGAGAAAGAATGCATCAATGTCGGGGATGTCGTAGTTGAGGCCATAAAAGAGATTGAGGAGAAATATGGAGAGAAGGAGAAATCCAACCCTTTTCGATTTTTTAAAAATGTAAAAAAATCCCAGAATTCCAAGAGGGAGAAGATACGGCGTAAACTGGTCAATCCAGAGCTGGAGAAATCGCTGAAAATGCACAAGGAGAAGGGAGAATGGGCTTTTGAGAAACCAGACACTGTACTGCTTTCCCGAGATGTGCCAAAAGATGCGGGTCCACGTTGTAGGCTCCCCCCAGTTCATGACAGGATCTTGAGCGGACCGAATGGGGAGATAAAAATAGAGGGAGAGACCCAATAGAATGAAGAATATAGAATATAGGATAAATAATGTAGAATTTATAGTTGATCTTCTTTTGAAAAAGAGATAGACGGCAGAGGGAAGGGCGACGGTAAGGATTGTCATGTGGTTTCCGAGGGCGAGACCGAAGAAAAAGAAAAAGAGGTGTACCTCCGTGATACGTGATTCGTGAATCGTGCTACGGAGAACAAGATAAAGGACTAATGTGATAAGAAATGTTGTAAGGCTATAGACCTCAGCCATCACGGCATGAGACCAGAGAGTGGTGGAGAATGCGAAAAGGAGAGCAGTGATAAAGGATGAAAGGACAGTTGCAGTTGCAGTGGCAGTTGCAGTGGCAGTTGCCTCCCCTCCCGACAGCATTCTTGTGAAAAGGTTTTTGGAGAGGAGATAGAGAAAAAGAGCAGACAAAGAGGCGAAAAATGCTGAAGCGATATTTACCCTCCAGGCAATACTCCCAAAAGGTAGGAGGGTGAAAAGCCTCCCCAGGAGGGTGTAGAGGGGATACCCCGTAGGGTGGGCGATGCCTAAGGTGTAGGCGACCGTGGTCAGCTCCCCACTATCCACAAACCCCACCGTTGGGGAGAGGGTCTTAAGGTATACAACAAAGGAAATAAAAAAAACCAACCCTCCCAATATATAAGAATTCTTTCTTACTCTGGTAGGTTTGATTTCCATCTCAATTAAATCATTAATGCATTTCTCTATAAATCTTTTAATACGGATGATTCCGCTGATCTATTGCGCTCCGTCGCGTGCCGTCGCGCCCCGTCGCCGAAGCTTTGGAGCATAGGAGACCAAAGTGGCTTTGGCACGTCGGCGACCAACTGCTACTGATTTTCAATCCGCTGATAAAAAAGCCCCCGTTGAACGGCGGGGGCAGTTATCCAATTCGAAACTTCCCATTCAAGAGATATACTTCCCGTAATCTTTTATCGTGAGTTTGATGTCTTGGTCCACCTGAGGCGGACCATCAATGGTTTTTGCGATAACCTTCATTGTCCGTTCAACCGCCTCTCTCTTTGCCTTCACCTCTGGGTCAGACTGGAGGATTGTATTGAGGTCGTAACACCTGGCAGAAGCGTAGAGCATTCGAAAGAGTTCGAACTCCTCGTAGAGGCTCTCGGGAATATCCTTCTTCTCCCTGTAGACCTCATAGAGAAAGTTGATCTCCTCCCCCTTTCCCTTTCTTTCATCCAACTCCCTTTCCAATTTCTCAATACACTCCTTCTCCTCCCCATCATCCACTGCCCGATAGGCATTATAGGCCACCTCTCGCTTCTTATCCGGGGTTAATCCGATGAGTAGCCGTGTCATAAATTTCTCTAAAGAAAGAGATTCTAAGATCACAGGATCATCAAAGTCCCGCTTCAGGAGCATCACATGGGTCACCTTTACAGGCTCCATGGGATTGGTGAAGACTCGATCTCTTCCGAAGACTTTGGAGATGTCCAGCATCGCCCGGGCATTGTCGAAGGCAAACATCCGAGCCGCCCATTCTTCCACTCCCTTCCGATCCATCTTTTGAAAATATTCCGACGAACCTGGATGGTGAGAGTTCAGAAGATCGTCCGCAATTCTGCCAATCGTCTCTCGGTTCTGCTGAAGGAAGAGGGGGTTGACATCAGGTCCATTCTCGATTTTGGACTTGATCATCTCCATCGCAGAGAGGGGAAAGTTCTCTACTAAATTTGCTCTCAGATAGAAGATCTTTTCAGAAATGTATGCATAAGCCTCCACAGGTTTTGAAAAATCGAATTCCTTCATGGGGAGGGTGAGAACCCGGTCATCGAGGGTCATGGCTTTGATCTCTGCACTTTCCTCTCCGGGGTTTTCTTCCAGCCAGCGATAGACCCGATAGCCTCGTGCCACTTCCTCACCCTTCAAGGTGATTCCAATAGGAAAGATCCGCATCCCATCCCGGGTCTCAAAGGTGTAGCGAGTATAGACCCAGTCATCCGAGTGGAATCGGGAATTGGGGAGGTCCATCATCCCGTAGACCGACGTGGACTTTCCGGTTCCCGTGGGGGCGATATAGAGAATCCCTTTTCCATCTTTCTCCACACACCCATTATGGGTCGAGTGAATCCCATACTCCTCCGCCAGGACCCTCCCGACGGCTCCCAGGACCCAAGATTTCAATTGTCCATAATAAGAAGTATTAAAGAAGACAATGGTATTGGACTGCCGGCTGTAATAAGCTGCCTCTTGCTGATTTGGAACACCTCCCAGGGCATAGACATGTACCTTCGGTTCCTTCATCACCTCTCTTCCCGTGATCTCTCTCCATTCTTCTGAACTGAACCAGTTGTCGACCCAGAAATCGTATAGATGTTCTCTATTGGTCACGGCTCTCACCCGAATCCCGTGGATGACCACATCATGCTCATAGGACTTCTCTCCACTTCTCTTCAAATGGTCTTGAGCCGCTTTTACCAATTCGTCCCGTCTTCCAGGGATCTTGTCAATCGTCTTGTCGTGAAACTTGGTCCTTCCCTTGATCCGGGTGATGATGTTGGTCATCCCCAAAGGGGATCCCGGCCACTCCTCCATCTCTGGGCTGGGGGGAGGAGGAAAAGTATACAATGTTTCTCTTGACATTGTTCGAAAAACGAAAATTTAGATTATTAGTTGGTCTCCAATCTTCAAAGTAGGAGAGGCGAGTAGATCGGTCGATCTTGACCTATAGGTGGGAATTTGAAAACTTTTCTTTCTGAATTTTAATTATTCTCTGCATCCGGTAGAACCAGTACCATCTTCCGATCTCTTCCCATCCTCCGAAACTCCACAACTCCGTCAATTTTAGCAAAGAGGGTGTCATCTCCGCCTTTTCCGACATTCAAACCCGGATGGACTTTCGTTCCTCTTTGCCGCACCAGAATACTTCCTGCTGAAACCCTCTCCCCTCCATACCGTTTCACACCCAGCCGTTTCGAGTGGCTATCCCTCCCATTTCTGGTCGACCCCATCCCTTTTTTATGTGCCATGGCGACCTCCTGCGTAATGGGTAACTGGTTAAATGGTTAAATTTAACTACTCACCATTTAACTTCTATTTATTATTGCCTTAATGACTATTTCCGTATAAAGCTGGCGATGTCCCCGTTTCCTCCGGTAGTTCTTTTTGGCTTTGTATTTATAGACCAAAATCTTGGGAGACCTGCCGTGGGAGAGAACCTCTGCCTCTACTCTGGCTCCCTCCACATAAGGTTTCCCAAC
>JADFOU010000098.1 GCA_022562655.1 candidate division TA06 bacterium | reverse complement strand
GCTACCCAGAGCTCTCCTACCTTGGCTGATGCAGGCCAGTCCGAGATGTCGCCGTCAATAGTGATTGCACCGTTGAATTCGATGTCAACAGGATTGTCCAGCCAGAATTGATTCCACTTCATGCAGACGCCTTTTCCCTTCTCGATGCAGGACCGCTCAGCTGAAACTGTGGTGACAAGTGAAAGTCCCAGGATGAAGGATAAACCCGCAAGATGTATTAAACTCTTTTTTGACATTTACTTTTTCACCTCCTTAAGTTTAGATGAAATTTAACTGCAAAAGCCTACGAAAATTAGAATCTCTTTTGCCAATATATCTCACCTCCTTATTACTTGAATTTTTGAACCGCAGCCATTACAGTCACTTACATAAAATCTTGACAAACACTTTTTCAAAAAATAAAAAATAAAAAAGTTCTACACCGTGATGTAGAACTCGAATGACTTCTGGAACGTTAATCTACAAGGGTTCATGAATAGGTCCGGGTCTGCAAAGTTTCGCTGAGGGAATTTGGAAATTAGAATACTTAAAAAAACAGAGTCCGTCAAGAAAAAATGACACTTATTGCAAAAAAACTCGGGTTTTTTTTCTTGACAAGGTAGAGATGGTCATGTATAGTTATAATTCGATATGGCTATTTGGTTTTATTTAATGAAGTTTGAAATGATATACTGGGGCAAGTTCAAAGATCGAGGTAAAATACGCCGCAAATTTGTTTGCCCCATTACTCATTCAAAGAGCTTTGCCAAGCAGATCCCCACTGTCCCTGGAATCATCCCCGATTCGTAAATGGCAATGGATGCGTCGCCTATCTAAATAATAAGATGAGTTAAAAATATTAGAAAGAACATTGATTACGGCTCACAAGCCTTCAAAAAGACCTACAATATGCGAACTGGTTCTGAGAGAATATTCTCTCGTCTTCTAACTCTGTGCATGCAAGACCCATCTATCAAAGGATTAAACACTACAGCCAATCATTGCACTACTGCTCACATTACTGTTCTTCTTGTTGCCCTAACCGCTGTCAAAACCGGCAACAAAGACAAGATTCGCTTCATCAAGAGCTTTCTCCCAAACCTTTAGTTTTGTGAAGCCCTTGGTGAATACTGATTTTTAACCCCATTTTTGGGATAAAATTCCTTATTATTCTATAATACAGTGCAAAAAGTGTGCCAAAGTGGGAAGAAGGGGAATTAACTTATAAGTTATTTTAAATTAGAAACTTACTAAAGTAAGGTTCTGGAGGGGAGAGGATGGTGGTGTGCTATTTTGCCCTATTTGAGACGGGATTGGGTCAATTTGCCCCGTTTCTGAGATTCAACGAATAGATAAAGTTGTCATTAATTAGTATTAAGTATAGATAACAAAGAGGAGAAAAGGAGGTCTGTGTCAGAGAGGCTTCGAGGAGGTGTGAGCGAGAAAGTGTTAAATGGGTTAGATTTGTTCTTTTATTCAAGTTATGGCCTATTTTAGGTTGAAGAGACGGGACTGGTTCATTTTTCCCCAGAGGAACCTCTTTCACCAGATGGAGATCCCGAGCCTCTTCCTACCCTGAATCATCTATTTCTCCCTCTTGATGAAGGGGAGATTGAGACCATAAGGAAGAGGTGTCAACGAGGAAGGAGGGAACAAAATGAGGGGAGAAAGAGTCTATCTTTTCAATGGATTTTGAGTGTCATTTTTTCTTGACAAAATAGAGATGATTATATATATTTATAGTTTGATATAATTATTCACATTTTTGAAAAGGGGGTGAATCGTGAAAAGATATGGCTTTGATCCCCGAAGGGGAATCATCCTTGCCGGGCTCTCCCTCCTTCTCCTTTCTGGAGGAACCGGGTGTATCCTCTTGAAGGAGTCGAAGTATGATGCCCTCCTACAGAGGCAGTCGGAATTGGAGGAGGAAGTGGAGGCGGCGAAGGCTCGAAATCGAGGCCTCATCCAGAGGGTAGGGAAGTTAGAGGGGGAGGTGGAGTATATGAAGGATTCTGTGGGAGAACTCAAGGTGGAAAAGAAAGAGGAAATCAAGAGGCTCTCCTCCACCTATGAGGATCTGGTCAATGAACTGAAAAAGGAGATTGAGGAGGGTGAGATTGAGATCACAGAGATGAAGGGGCTTTTGAAATTGAGTGTCTTGGATCGGGTCTTCTTTGATTCGGGAAAGACGAAGATCAAGGTTCAGGGGAAAAAGATTCTCGCAAGGGTGGGTCGGATTCTGATGAAGGTAAGGGATAAAGAAATACGGATTGGAGGGCATACGGATGATGTCCCCATTGGGTACCGTCTCGTCCAGAAATTTCCAACCAACTGGGAGCTCTCTGTGACAAGAGCCACAGAGGTGGCTCGGTTTCTCCAGGAGGTTGTTGGGATTGAGCCAGAGAGGCTTGCCCCTTCGGGTTACTCCAAATTTCGTCCCGTTGCTTCCAATAAGACAGAGGAGGGGAGGCAGAGGAACCGACGAATCGAGATCATCCTGGCACCGATGAATGAGGAACTGCTTGGGATGAGTCAATAAACCAGTTTGTTACCTACGCTCCAGAGCTTCGGCGACGGAGCGCGACGGAGCGTGGTAGCCCCGCTTCAGGCGGGGGCAGGAATCAGTAGGTAATAGATAGTTCACACTGAAAAAGTACCCTCTATTGTCATTCTGAGTGAAGCGATGAATTTCATCTCCTAATGAAATGATAGACCCTGCCTGTTCGGCAGGCAGGCCTTCGACTTTGCTCTCTTCGAGTACGAGCCTCTCTTCGAGAGCCTGAGGGCTCCTCAGAGCCTCGAACGGCAGAAGTCGAGGACAGGGTAGTTTTTGCTGACTTTTTCAGCAAAAACTAGATAGAGAATGCAAAGGATTTGAGGCGGGTATTTGAACCCGCCTTGAATTTTAGTATCATTCAAAGTGGGAATGAGAACGATCGTTCTTTTCGTGGTTTTCTTTCTCTCCCTTTTAGGAGAGAGTGGAGGGAACCAAGGGGATCCCTATTCTTCACGCAGGCTAAAGCCTGCGGCTACCCAAGAGGAGATCAGCATTCTCTTTGTGGGAGATTTGATGATGGGGGGGAGGATGGTGGAGATGATCCGGAGAGAAGGTATGGCATATCCCTTTAAGAGGACAAAGGAACTCCTCCGTACCGGTGACCTTGCCTTCTGTAATTTGGAGGCACCCTTTGGGACGGGAGGGATCCCTTTTCCAAAGAAGTATACCTTCCTCGTTCCTCCAGAGTTTGTGGAAGGTCTCCTCTACGCTGGATTTGATGGGGTTTCTTTAGCCAATAACCATACAATGGACTATGGAATGGAGGCTCTGCATTCTACTCTCTCCATTCTGGACGAGGCGGGGATTCGTCATTCAGGGGCAGGAAAGGACCTGAAGGAGGCTCGAGAGCCCGCCTTCTTTGAAGTGAAGGGAATTCGAGTTGCCTTTCTTTCTTATTCCAATACTTTTCCCTTAGAGTTCAATGCAACCCGAAACCATGGTGGAACTGCTGCTGGAAGGGCGGATTATCTTCGCTGGGATATTCATAAAGCGAAGAGGAAAGCGGACATCGTGGTTGTCTCATTTCACTGGGGAGGGGAATTGGAGACAGAACCCAAAAGATATATGAGACGCCTAGCCCATCTGGCGATTCGAGAGGGTGCTGATTGTATTATTGGTCATCATCCCCATACCGTTCAGGGGATTGAGAGCTATAAAAAAGGGATCATCGCCTACAGTCTCGGGAATTTTGCTTTTGGTTCCTACAGCGAGAAGCCCAGCGGCATGATCTTCAAAGTTGTATTTACAAAAAAAGGGTGGAAGAGGGCAGAGGTGATCCCTCTTGATGTCAATAATTTTTTTGTGCAATTTCAGCCAAGGGTGCTGGAGGGGAGAGAAGGAGAAAAAGAGTTGAATAAGATTGAAGCTTTTTGTAATGAGTTGGGAACGGTACTCAAGATTGAAAATGGAATTGGAATCATTGAGTAACAGAGCAACCACGAGGAGACAAATTCTTAGTTGCCTTTAACTCTCAAACTCTCTGTGCCGATCTCGTGTAATCCCTGGTCTGACGCCCCGAGCCCGATTCTCCCTTTGCCCTACCCACGGGCGGGCCTGCCTACCGGTCAGGCAGGCAGGAGAGGCTTATGGTTTCAACTCACTTTTGCCCCACTCTTTAAGGGTTTGTCTAAGACTACGATGGACAATTCCGAGTCGTCCTGAGCGGCTAAGAGCATCCCCTTCGATTCAAATCCCCGGATCACCGCAGGTTTCAGGTTAGCGAGCACAATGATCCGTTTTCCGATAATCTCTTCAGGGGAATACCACTGGGCGATCCCCGCGACAATCTGCCGTTCTTCTTCTCCGACCTTGATCTGCAGCCGGATGAGGTTCTTCGTTCCTTCCGCTTGTTCAGCCTTTAAGACCTCTGCAACGCGGAGGTCAAGTTTTTTAAACTCATCGATTGAAATCTCTTCCATGATCTCTCCTTTTGGGGCAGGTTGAGGTCTTCCGTATAACTTTTCGACTTGAATCTGGATGATTTCATCCTCCAGTTTGGGGAAAAGGATCTCAGGCTTCCCCAAAGGCCTTCCATGCTCTAATTGGGAATCCCCTTCCCAGCGGAGTGGTTGATGGACTCTTTTCCCATTGCTGAATGTCTGTTGAATCTTTTTTGAGGTGAAGGGCAAAAAGGGGTCGAGAACCCTGCTGAGCACCTCGATTACTTGAAGGGAGACGAAGAGGGCGGTGCGACAGTCTGCGGGATCCCCCTTCCGGGTCCGCCAGGGCTCCCGGGAGTCAAAATGGCGATTGGCCTCTTTGGTAATTTTCATCACCGCTTTGAGTGCACGTTTCGCTTCGAATTTTTCTAAAAGCCCTCCCACTTCCTTGGGAAGTCTCTCCAGTTTCTTTAGAATTTTTTGATCCTCCTCGGAAAAATCGGAGGGTTCTGGCACCTTTCCATCTAGATATTGGTGTGTGAAAGATAGGGTTCGGTTGACAAAATTTCCTAAGATATCCGCCAGTTCCGTATTGTTCCGCTTCTGAAAATCCTCCCAGGAGAAGTCAGCATCCCGTTTCTCCGGAGAGTTGATGGTAAGGGCATAGCGAAAGAGATCTGGTTCAAAAGTCTTGAGAACATCCGGAAGCCAGACCGCTAAGTTCCGACTGGTAGAAAACTTCTCCCCTTTGATCGTGAGAAACTCATTGGCAGGGATCTCGGAGGGAAGGATGTAGTCACCGTGAGCTAAGAGCATACCAGGCCAGACGATGGCGTGGAAGACAATATTGTCCTTCCCGATGAAATGGACGAGTTGGGTTTCTGGATCGAACCAGTAGGGTCTCCAGGCATTCGGGTCCCCTTTCTTCTCCGCCCATTCAACCGTGGCAGATATATAACCGATCAGAGCCTCAAACCAGACATAGATCACCTTCTCTTTCGCCTCCGGGAGGGGGACAGGGACCCCCCAATCTATATCCCGGGTGATGGAACGTTCGGTAAGCCCCTCTCGGAACCATCCCTCACTAAATCGAAGAACATTCTCCTTCCAGGTTGTCTTTCTCCGCATCCACTCTTCCAATTCCTTTTGAACCTTGTCTAACTGGAAGAACCAGTGTCGGGTCTCTCTGAGCTCCGGGGTCCTCCCACAGATTTTACATTTTGGTTGGATCAGCTTTGTAGGTTCAAGCCATTTTCCACAGTTTTCACACTGATCTCCTCGTGCACCTTCAGCCTTGCAGTAGGGGCATGACCCTTCAATATACCGATCTGCTAAGAAACGTTTATCATAGGTACAGTAGAATTGAGTTTGGTTTTTCGGAACGAGATAACCTTTCTGGTAAAGTTTCAGGAAGAAATCCTGAGCAATTTTATGATGTAGAGGGAGAGAAGTTCTTGAAAAGTTGTCGTAGTGGATGCCGAAGGCCTCTAAACTTCTTCGGATATCTGTATAAAAGCGATCCACAATCTCCCGGGGAGTAATTTTTTCCTCTTCTGCTCTAAGTGTAATAGGTACTCCATGCTCATCCGTTCCACAGATATGGAGGACATCCCGTCCCATGAGTCTCTGGTAGCGGGTGTAGATATCGGCAGGGAGGTAACATCCTGCAAGCTGTCCCAGATGGATGGAACCATTGGCATAGGGGAGGGCGCTTGTTACCAAAATTCTCTTCATGAAAATTTTTTATATTGATATGATTGAATGTTGAATATCGAATGTCGAATTATGAATTCTGATTTTTCAATTCGTCTTAAGGTGTTGAAAGAGGAATGTAGAAAGGATGAGACGTGAGTTGACGGACCCATGCATGGCACTCCAGCCAGTCTCCAGTTCCTGGATTCTGGAAAGGATCTCTTCCATAGATAAGGTCTCCACAAAGGTCTTCAAGCGGGGGAGGAGATCCGTGTTTACAACCAAACCTTCTCCATCCCCTTCTCCTCGCCTGTCTTTCTCTTCTTGTTGCCTGTCATTGCGAGGAGCGTTGCGACGAAGCAATCTCGTGGTCACTTCGCCTGCCTGAGGCGGACCCGCAACTAAAGGCTCGGAGCATGCTTTCAAGAGGAGGAGGTCCCGGTAGATGGAGAAGAGAAATCGGAGCATCTCTGGAGACTCTTGGTCTTCGATGAAATCCAAAACCTCAAGATGGGTTGTAGAAGGTAATTTGAAGAAAAAATCTGCAAATCTCTTTCTGGCTTCAAAGAACCCCTCGCCCATGAGGTTCAAGGCAAATCCCAGGCGCCCCCATGAGAGGCGGGAGAGTAGCCTTGTATTCTCCGGTGTAGGGGCGTTTGGCAATACGCCCCTACGCTCCACAAGGGCCCTCTCGACCTCTGCTGAGGTCAGCCTTCTAAACCGGATCTTTTGACATCGAGAGAGAATTGTGGGGAGAAGGAAGTCCGGTCGAGTGGAAGTGAGGATGAAGAGAGTGTCGAGAGGTGGTTCCTCCAGGGTCTTCAAAAAGGCGTTGGATGCCTCAAGTTTCATGCGGTCACTATGGATAACTAGAAAAAGCCGCTTTCTCCCCTCAAAGGGTCTCAAGGAGACTTCATGTCGTATCGCTTTCACTGTATCAATAGGAATGAGCTCACCCTTTCCGGAAGGTTCGGGCCGGATCACCCGGACATCCGGATGATTCTCATTGGCTATTTTCTTGCAGGAGGAACAGACGCCACAGGCGTCTCCTTGTTTTTCTTTGCAATTGACGGCCTTTGCGAAAATTAGGGCTGTAGTTCTCTTTCCCACTCCCTCGGGTCCATAAAAGAGAAAGGCACTGGGGAGACGGTTTTGTTTTAAAGTCCTCTGGAGGAGGAGTTTGGGGATCTCTTGACCAATAATTTCATCAAACATCTTTGAGGATAGTTTTTAGTGGCAGTTTGCAGTAGCAGTAAACTGCCACTGCCACTGTTATCTGCTACTTGGACGTCATCACTTCAGCCAATCTA
>JADFOU010000097.1 GCA_022562655.1 candidate division TA06 bacterium | reverse complement strand
AGGAAGCGATTCTGAACCTCCATTTTCCGGAATCCCTTGAGAAGGCAAATGCCTCCCGCCGTCGTCTTGCTTATGAGGAGATCTTCTATCTTGAACTTCTTCTCGCCCTGAGGAAGAGGGCTCAGAAGGGACCGAAGAAGGGAATCGTCTTTGTAGGGGAGACCGGAGGGGCGAATGGCCATACGTCCCTACAAGAGAAATTGCTCCGCCTTCTCCCCTTCGAACTGACTGGAGCCCAAAAGAGAGTCTTGAAGGAGATTCAGGGGGATATGAAATCTACTCAATCTATGCACCGCCTCCTTCAAGGAGATGTGGGGAGTGGTAAGACCATCGTCGCCCTTCTCTGTATGCTCCTGGCAGTAGAGAATGGGTATCAGGCGGCCCTGATGGCTCCTACCGAGATCCTGGCAGAACAGCACTTCTTGGTGTTGATCCGCCTTCTGGAGAAGATTGGAGTCCGGGTGGTTCTCTTGGTTGGGGGAATGCGGAAGAAGGAGAGAGAGGAGGCCTATCAAGCGATAGAGAGCGGTGAAGGTCAGATTATTGTGGGCACTCATGCCCTCATTGAAGAGGGGGTGAAGTTCAAGTCCCTCGGATTTGTCGTTGTGGATGAACAACATCGCTTCGGTGTGATGCAGAGGGCAAAACTCGTCCGGAAGGGGTTCACTCCAGAAGAACCAGCCAAAGGCTCAACTCTTCGAGGGGTCTGGCAAGGAGTTCGGGGTCAGCCAGACTATTTGGTCATGACCGCCACCCCCATCCCTCGCTCCCTCTCCCTTACCCTCTATGGAGACCTGGACATCTCCGTCATTGATGAGATGCCCCCAGGGAGGAAGCCCATCCTTACCCGATGGACGAATGAGTCAAAGAGAGAGAAGGTCTACGGATTCATTCGAGAAAGGGTGAAAGAGGGTCAGGGGGGCCTCCGATTCGGACAGGTCTATATTGTCTATCCCCTCGTAGAGGAATCGGAGAAATTGGACCTCAAGGCTGCCACAGAGATGTACCATCGTCTGAAAGAGGAGACCTTCCCTGAATTCCAGGTTGGATTGATTCACGGGCAGATGAAGCGGGAGGAGAAGGATGAGATTATGGAGCGGTTTCGAGCTGGGGAGATCCAGATCCTTGTGTCAACCACCGTTATCGAGGTGGGGGTAGATGTCCCCAATGCCACCATCATGGTCATCGAGGATGCAGAACGATTTGGACTGGCTCAACTCCATCAACTCCGGGGGCGGATTGGACGAGGGGGTGAGAAGTCCTATTGTATCCTGATTACGAAAGGAAGGATCTCTTTCGAAGGGAAGGAGCGTCTCAACACCCTTGTTGCTACCCAGGATGGTTTCAAGATTGCGGAAAAGGACCTTCGACTGCGAGGTCCTGGAGAATTCTTTGGAACGAAACAGCATGGTCTTCCGCAACTCCGGATTGCTGATCTATTGGCAGATACAAAACTCCTCTCTCAGGCTAGAGGGGATGCTTTTCAATTGGTGGAGAACGACCCATCCTTTAAGAAAGTAGAGCATCAAGAAATTCGACGAGAATTCGAAAACAAATTTCAGGATCGCCTCGACCTTATCAAAGTGGGGTAAGGCAGAAGGCAGTGGTCCCGCCCGTGGCGGGACTACTGCAACTGCAGACTGCTACTTAAATTTGGTGGAGGCGGCGGGAATCGAACCCGCGTCCAAAGGCAGATCGAGAGAGGCCTCTACATGCTTAGCCCTCTATTTTCTTCTCATCCCCCTGTCTCCAAAGGGCAGGATCCAGGAGGACCAGCCTTCTATCCTACAATTCGCCCCTCTGTCCGAAGGCGGAGTCGAGAGACTATCCTCCAATTCTCGACGTCCTTTCTAAACCTTGAAGGAGAAGCTTAGAAGGACGTGGCCGTCTTTAAGCGGCCAGAGCGTAGTTACTGTTGGTAACTATTGTTTTTCCGCCTTTTTACGCCCGGCAGAACGGGCGACATGCTCCTTCTCTTTCCCTACCCCCGTCGAGCCCTAATCGCCCCCCTATATAAAATAATTCTTGGGGAGAGAAAAGTCAAGAGAATAACCGCCCAAAGGGACGGTTATTCATTTTTCCAAATCTCGTAAAATTAGACTTTTCACCCTCAACTCTTCCCCCCCCGTTTTATGATACGAGGCGTAATGAAGATCAGAACCTCCCGTTCAGTAGTGGCCTTAGTGGTACTCTTGAAGAGAGCACCGATGAGAGGGATATCCTTGAGGATCGGTACCCCTGTCACGATCTCCGACTCGGTCGTAGTGATCAGTCCACCCATCACCATGGTCTCCCCATCCCGGACCAACTGCTTCGTCTGGGCTTCATTCGTAATGATGATCGGTATGTTTTGTACTGCACGAGAGAAGTCCACACTGTTCACCTCCGTGCGGATGTCCAGTGTAATCTCTTCTAAGGAGTTGATGTGGGGAGTCACCTCGAGCCTCGTCCCGGCATCAAAACTCTGAATCGTGACGACACCCTGAATGTTCGTACTGGTGATGGTGATTCGAGTGCCTGCAAAGATCGTTGCCTTCTGATTGTTGGAGGCAACCATTCTGGGATTTGCCACGGTCCTCGCCTTTCCTTCAATCTCCAAGGCCTTGAGAACTGCATCTACTCTGGCAAAATCCCGAATGGTTCCAATGTTGATGGTAGGATTCGCGATGGTGTCGCCTATCGTCACACCACCCCGTAGATTGATCTTCCGACTCTCAAGGCCGGTCAACTCCCACCGAAGGCCGAGCTCTCGAGTGTACTGGGTATTGATATCTATGATCTTCGCCTGAATCTCCACTTGAGGTGTCCGGGAGTCAAGGATCTGAATCAGTTTTTCAATCCGGGAAAAATTGTCCGGTATATCCGTTACGATGAGGGAGTTGGTGCGGACATCTTGCTCAGCATGCCCCCGTTTGGTGAGGGTTTTTTGAATGGGCGCAAGGATCTCTGCGGCGGTAGCAAACTCAATCCTATAGATCTGATTCATGAGAGGAGACGCCAGTTCTCTTTCCTCCCGCTCTCTGGCAAGATCTCCGGGAGTGGCAATACGAATGACACCCTTCTCAATCACAAAGTCGAATCCAGTTGCCTTGAGGATCAGATCCAGGGCTTCTCTCCAGGGCTTGTCTCGGAGCCGAATGGTTATCGTTCCTTTGACCCCTTTACCTGCAACAATATCCACACCGCTCACCTCCGAGAGCCCCCGGAGAACAGTCAGGAGATCTGCATCCTCAAGATCAAGGGTCACACTGGGTCCTCTTGCTCGCTTCCGTGGAGACGGGGCAGGCCTATTGGGTTTGGGCTTGGGGATTAACCTGGGCTTTGGTTTGGGCTTTTCGACAACCTTTGGAATGGGTAGCGGGGGAGGATGTAGAGCCTCTACTTCACTCGCTCGCCATTCCTCGAAGGGTTCCTGAGGACCCATCAGGAAAGTGACCAGAAGGTCGTTCCCATCCATTCTCACCTCATAGGGAATAGGAATCATCGTTACAAGGACAACTCTCACAAAATTCTGTTTGCGGAAGGAGCTCAAGTTCGCCTCCATCACTCCCCCTCGATTCACCGGATAGGACTCACCTGAAAGAAGAGAGCCAACCCCTTTTAAGTCCAAGACGACTCGATCCGATCCTGTTGTTGTCAAGTCCTGAAATTCGAAAGGTTCACCACTCTTTAAAAGAACCTCCGTCCCCAATTCTACATTCCGGACGATGATATCCTGCAGGTTTTGAGAATGGGAAGCAGAGGCGAGGAAAAGAAGAATGACGGATAGAGAGAGAACATATGGCTTTTTAAGGGAACTCATCAGGGACCTCCTGAAAGATAATTGGTTAAACGAAAAGTTTTTTTAAATCGCCCTCAAACAGATGATCCTATTTCCCCAATCCAGACCAAGTCCCCTCTCTCAATCGGAGGGTTCTTCGAGTTTCGAGACCATACCGGGTAAGAATGAATATAATATAGTCTGGACCAATCTCCTCTACCTTCCCTTCAGCGACAGGATCTCCCGTCTTCAGAATATGCCCCTTCCCCCCCTTCTCTTTAACGAGGGCAATAATCCCTCCCTTTTTTGTCTGTATCGTTCCGATCATATAGATGTTTTCTATATTGATGATTCTCTTCATCTGTTGTTTTACACTTTTTCGGATCAAAGGCGTAAAAGGGTCCCGTTTGCCTTGATCCGAGTAAAAATAGTCCTCAATCGGGAAGGCAGTCTCCGGTATTTCCAAAGTCTCCAGAATATCTGAAGTATCGGGAATCTCCTCTTCCTGGGCATATCCAGAACTGAAAAGCAAAAACAATGAAGAACCTATGATCAATGCAATCTTTTTCATCATTTATCCTCAAGGTTTACCTGGACCTTCTCCTTGACTTTCTCTCAGCCTTTTCCTGAGGGGCTTTTGAGAGAGTATAGGTGGTGGCAACAAACCCCGCCTTCACCCTCTCCTCCGACTCCGGACTAATCTTTATGTCAGAAACGGTAACAATTCGAGAGAGATTTCCAATAGCAGAGAGAAATCGCCCGACCTCATGATAGCCTCCACTCACCCTGAGTTGTACGGGAATCTCCGTATAATGCTCCTGCTGTCTCGGGGGGTTCTTTTGAAATAAGAGGATCTCGACATTTTGTCTAATGCCAGACTCCGCGATGGCCATCAGAAGAGATGGAATCTCCTCTTCTTGAGGGAGCATCTGCTGTGCCCTGCTCCACTGGATCTCCACATCTCTTACTTTCTCCCTGAATACCTCCAGTTGAGCAGCAACGTTTCTTGCCTCCCGAAGCTTGATAAAGAGTGAGTCCTGTTCTACTCTCTTCTCCAAAAGGACCGTTTGCTTTTTGGAGACCCCGTAGCGATAAAACAAAAAGGCACCCCCCAAGCCGATCAGGAGAATCAAAAGAAATTGTCGAGTCGTTTTACTCATTTTGATCTCCGATTAACACCTCTCCAGAGAGGGCAGTAGGTGAAGGAGGCTGATAGAGAGTCAGGGTGGCTGTGATTCGGAACCTCATGACAGCCTGCCCTTCATAAATCTCCTTACTTACCGATGGAAGGTCAACCTTTTCGAAATAGGGAGAGGTGTTGAGACGATTCATAAAATCAGCGATGACGAAATTGGAAAATGACCGACCATCAATGGTGATGGAGAGGTTATCCTCTGAGAGGGAATGGAGCCAGAGAAATTCTGGAACACGATTCTTAATCTCATCCAGGAGATGGGCCCTCAAAAAACGGTTTTGATTCAATTCCTCAATCACTCCCAACCTCATCTTAAAATCTGCCTCCTTCTTCTTTAACTCATTCACCTCATTTACAATCTTTTGGAGATTATTCAGTTCCTTGTTCATCTCTTGGATCTGGACTTCCAACCGATTTATTCCTCGGACTTGAGAGAGATAGTAAATTCCCAACCCACCGAAGATAAGGGCAATAAGGGCAACGGCATAGAAGGTGCCTCCCCCCAAAGGTACCCGAAGTCGCAACTGCGGGATTTTGAAGGGAATGCCTCTCTTCGCCCGTTCCTCTTTGGGTAAAAGGTCAATCCGAACCATTTTACTTTAGAAAAAAAATTTACAATATTCTCTATTGAATCTATGCTTGGGAATTTCAGCTACCCCCTCGAAGGGCCAAACCCACCGCCTGGGTAAGGAGAGGAGCCATTTGGGTAACCTCTTCCTCCCGGAAGAGGGAGGGATCGAGCTGGATTTTCATAAAGGGATTCAGGATCTCGACAGGAGCTCCAAAACGCTCCTGAAGGGAAGAAACCAGCCCCGGAATGGTGGCTCCACCTCCTGAGAGGAAGACTCGGTTCATCCGTTCCATACCCTCAGGGAGATATGGAAGGACCCTCTCAATTCCCACAGAGAGGTCTTCACTGAAAGAGGAGAATATGGTAGTAAGGGCTTCATCATCCACCCCTTCAGCCTTTTCTCCCCGCATGACCTCAAGGGCCTGTTCCCTGCTGAGGCCAAGGGTCTTCTGGATTCTCTGGGAGCAATCATTTCCAGCGGTGGAGATGTCCCGGATGAAGTGGCTTTTCTTTTCGGAAACGAAGTTAATGTTGGTCACTTCCGCCCCAACATCAATGAGAGCAATCACATCCTTTAATTCCACATCCACATTGGCTTCAAAAGCGTTCTGAACAGCGAAAGCAGCCACGTCCATAGCGATTGGAGTCAAACCGGCTTCCTGGAGGAGGGCAACCCGGGTATTCACAACCTCACTTTTCGCTGCCACCAGAAGAACATCCATCTGTCCCTCTCCTTTGTTGGGATCGAGGATCTCAAAGTCTATGTTGACATCATTGATGTCAAAGGGGATATGTTGCTCTGCCTCCCATCGGATCTGCTCCCTCGCTTCGGATTCCTTCATACGCTCCATGGTAATCTTCTTCACGATCACCCCTCGCCCTGAGAGAGCCGTTGCCACCTCTTTTGTCTTCACCCCCCTCATCTCAAAAAGACTCGAGAGTCCATCCACTACCACCTCCCGATCCATAATTTCCCCATCCACGATGGCATCCGGGAGAAGGGGGGAAAGGCCATAGTTGATTACCCGAGGGGTTTTCCCCACCCCCTCCATCTCAATGAATTTGATGAGGCTCGACCCGATATCAAGACCTACAGCAGTCTTTTTCTTGCCAAACATTCGGGGTCATCCCTCCATAAATCTTCGGATCATAGATCCGCGAATGAGCCAACGCCTTCCTATCTTTTTTCCAGTGAGCCTCTTATCGCGTAGGTGCTTCCGTATGGTTTGCTCGCTCACATCGAGAAGTCTCGCCGTCTCATTTACTGTATACAGTTTCGTCATATCCACATCTTTGGGAGAGAGCGGCGGCATAGGGATCTCCTCCTTATTTAGGTGTGAAGTTATTGGGCCAGATTAAAGCCCATTTCCTTCTTTCTATAGTTATCGATTAGATTATAAAGTTATCGGTAAGATTTGTCAAGTAAAAATTTCTATTATTTTCTATCATTTTTCTCTTGACAAAAAATGGGGAAAACTGTATATTATTACACTCAAACCCAAAAAAGGAGGTAGCCATGAAAAGGTCTTATCTATTAGTCGTATTCGTAGTGGGGTTTTCTCTCCTGAATTCCTGTACCTTTGTTCCAGCACCCGAGGTGAGGGTCACGAATATTCAACCTTCTGTGGGTGAAATAGTCATCCCGGGCACTTCTTTTACTCTTCCTTTGAATATTACTTTCACATCCGACAACCAGGTTGATGCCATCTTGCGTTCGGTCAGTTTTGCAGCCTATTATAACGGGACCCTTATACCACCGAGCTCCCAATATCCCAAAAAACTCTGGGATGGCTTGCATGTTAGCATCCCCCCTTCACCGGGTACCGGTATTCTACTTGGTTTATCAATTCCAATCACTGATGAGGTCAATTGGATGTTTATCCCTCCACCAGACACCAACATAGCCGTTGAGCTTAGACTCATCTTTGAGGGAGAAGATGCCTTCGGAGAGGAGAAAGAGTGGACTGCTGAATTCTCCAGCTACTCCATCACTCGATTGGATTGACAAAGAGCATTGAAAAATCTTGTTGACGGAAGAAAAAG
>JADFOU010000096.1 GCA_022562655.1 candidate division TA06 bacterium | reverse complement strand
GTGAGGATCCTGGAAATCTTATTCAATACTTCATCCCCTACCGGATGACCATACTGGTCATTCAGTCCCTTAAAATGGTCTACATCTATCAACAGAAGGGCGAAACTCTTTTGTCTCTCCATCCAAGTAGTGAGGGTTTCTTGAAAATGGCGGTGGTTAAAGAGACCCGTAAGCCCGTCCCGGATCGCCAATTCTTCGGTTTGCTCATAGAGTCGAGACCGTTCCAAGGACTGGGAAGCCATCTGACCCAGCAAGTCGAGGAGGTGGCTGTCTACCTCCTGAAACCCCTTCTTCTCCCGATTCAGGAGGGTCAGAATGCCCATAGGCTCATTGGAGAAGTTGAGAGGAGTTCCTACGAAGGAGCGATAGAGGGGAGTTTCGCCCGGATAGAAGACCGGAATTCTCCCCCCATCCTTCCAGAGATCTTCTATGAGGAGAGGTACATTATTTTTTAGGATAAGACCAGAGAGGGATTGTAAGTTTTTATCCGAAGGAGAATGATCCAGTGGGAAGGTGGATCCCTCCCTCAATCCAGAGAGATACCCCTGGCGTCTCTGGATCACTCCCTCAGTCCCCTTCAAGAGAACCAATACCATTTCATCATAGAAAAATGTTTTTTCTACTGTCTCACAGATCCAATCCAGAACTTCATCAAAGTGGAGCCTACCCGCAATCCCCTTGGACATCTCATGAAAAATGGAAAAACGGCGGGCGGTCTCTTGAGATGCCTGGGCTGAACGAAAGAGGCCGATCAAGGTTGCTGTCTGACGGGCAAATTCTTTAATCCTCTCCCGATCCAATACTTCAAAAGAACCCTCTTTTCGGTCCGTCACCAAGACCCCCTCCACGCTACCCTCAAGAAGGACAGGTGCAGAAAGGATAGAATTTACCACTTCTTTTCCTGTATAATATCCCAGAGTTCGAGTGGGGCGATCAAACCTCTCGACCAACAATTCCCTCCCTTCCTTTGCTGTCCACCCCACAATCCCTTCCCCAATCTCAATCCTCGCCTCCTTCTTCAATGAGGCACGGGAACTTCGGAATTGATTCAGAACCAGATCACCCCCCTCTGGATCCAAAAGGAAAAGGCAGAGGGTCTCGCAATGAAAGGAGTGATAGGTGAGGTCAACCAAAGCGGAGAGGGCAGACTCCAAATCGAAGTGTGAATTGTGAATTGTGAACTGTGAATATTTCATATAAAGAATTTAAAGTCCAACCAGCAAAACGAATTCGCATGCCAAGCCCGAACCTCTTCGCACTTCCCCCCGCCCGATTCTCCTCGCCCCACCCCCGGGCTGGGTCGGCCAGGGAGGCGGATCAATTGACCAAAATTCAAAAGTGCAACCACAAGCCTGTCCCTGAACTTGATTCAGGGCCAGGGAATACACGAGGCTTGTCCCGAGCGATGAGATTGCTTCGTGCTTCGCATGTATGAAAGCCGAGGGATTGACATAGAGAGTTTGAGGATTAGAAACAAAAAAATAATAAAAAAATCTTGTGAAAATCAGTGAAATCTCGTGGTTTCTCTGTTTTGGATTTTGATGTTTGGAACTTGTGATTTGATCTCAAAAGGGGGTAATTTTTGCGTTACGGAATATTCTCCGATATCCATTCCAATTTAGAGGCTTTAGAAAGGGTCATAGAGGAATTGGAAACCCAGAAGGTGGATTCTTACATCTGTCTTGGAGATATTGTCGGATATGGTGCAAATCCCAATGAGTGTGTAGAAAGGGTGCAAGGGGTAGCAGAACTCTGCGTGGCGGGAAATCACGACTATGGTGTCCTTGGGAAGACAACGGTTGACAATTTTAGTGGTCGGGCAAAAGAGGCTGTTCTTTGGACTCAAAAAATTCTAAAGAAAAAGAACCGGGAATTTCTGAACGGTCTCCCCTTGACCCAAAAGAGGGATGGAACCCTTTTTGTTCATGCCTCTCCTCGAGACCCTGAGTCTTGGATCTATCTCATCACGATGTCCGAAGGAATGCTTGCCTTCGTACGATTCCAGGAGAAGATCTGCTTTGTCGGGCACTCCCATTACCCCCTCATCTTTACTCAAGGGAAAAAGGGATTTGGATATTTTCAAAAGGAGTCCTTTGTTCTCAATCCGGAAACCCGATACATTGTCAATGTCGGAAGTGTCGGGCAGCCCAGGGATCAGGACCCTCGAGCGGCTTTTACTCTCTACGATACCGAGACCCAAGAAGTCCAGATCATTCGAGTTCCTTATGATGTGGAGACTGCTCAAACGAAGATCCGAAAAGCAGGTCTCCCTCCCTCTCTGGCTGATCGCCTAGCTGCTGGAGAATAAAAAAGTGTTGGAAGGGTTCTTGGAGTCGTGCCCGATTCGGGTCTGACTTTTCGACTCTCTAACTCTAATCGGAAAGAAAGATGCGAGTATTAATCACAGGAGTGACAGGTTTTGCCGGAAGCCACCTCTGCGATCTCCTCCTGACGAAAGAGGATGTAGAGATCTTTGGGGTGAAGCGATGGCGGTCCCAAACAGAAAATATAGAACACCTTCAATCCAAGATCACCCTTTTAGAGGGGGATATCCGGGATTCCACCTCTATGAGAGAGATCCTGAAAAAGGTCCGTCCCGATCGGATCTTCCATCTTGCGGCTCAGAGTTTCGTTCTCACCTCTTGGAAACTCCCTATGGAGGTTTTGGAGACCAACATTATGGGTCAACTCAACCTCCTGGAAGGGGTCCGGAGCCTCGGATTAGACCCCCTCATCCACATCGCCGGTTCCTCGGAGGAGTATGGGCTTGTCCAACCAGAGGATCTCCCGTTGAAGGAGGAGACCCCCCTCCGTCCCCTCTCTCCCTATGGGGTTTCCAAAGTGGTTCAGGATCTTCTGGGCTTTCAGTATTTCAAGAGTTATGGGATGCGGATCATCCGAACCCGGGGGTTCAATCATACAGGACCCCGCCGGGGTTCAGTCTTCGTCACCTCTGACTTCGCCCACCAGATTTCATTGATTGAAAAGAAAAGAATCAAACCCGTGATCCGGGTGGGGAATCTGGAGGCGGTGAGGGATTTTACTGATGTTCGAGACATGATGAGGGGGTATTGGCTCGCCCTCGAAAAAGGAGAACCTGGAGAGGTCTATAACATCGCATCGGGAAAAGGAATTAAGATTCGGGAGGTTCTGGACTGCCTCCTTAAATTGAGCGGAGTTGAAGTGAAGATCGAGGAGGATCCAGAGAAGATGAGACCCTCGGATGTCCCCATTCTTATTGGTGACAGTCACAAATTTAGGGAAAAATCTGGGTGGCGACCGGAAATCCCATTTGAAAAAACTCTAAGGGACATTTTGGATTATTGGAGGGAGCGGATTTGAGAATCCCTGTGACGGGAGAGATCTTATCCATAACCTCCATCAGGACATAGAGCGGAGTTGTTGGCCCAACTCTATCATCATCTCTTTTTCGTCCCTGAGGTGATTCGTTTAAGACCCTTCATTCACTCAGGACCCGGTCAATCTCCCCATTTCGCATTACCCAGTTTTGCCAAACAGATTTCCGAGTTGGAAGATCGAAATTCCCTTTGATCAGACCCTGGAGGATCTTCTCCAATACTGGAGGAGGGTCTTCGAAAGCCTCTTCTCTCCCCTCAAAACCATTCCAAGGTGAAAAAGATTCTGGTTTTTGCCTTACCCGGCATAGGAGACACACTTCTTTTCACTCCAGCCCTCCATCTCCTTCGCAAGGGGCTTCCAGAGGCTCAAATCGTGGTGTTGGTAATGTACCGAGGAGGATGGGAAGCAATGGAGCACAACCCCGATTTGGACCGACTGATCCTGTGGGAGTTCTTCAAGAAGGGCTTCTGGAGATCCCTATTCTTTCTTCTCCGGCTTCGCCGAGAGCGGTTTGATGTTAGCATCCTCACCTTCCCCTCCAATCGAATCCATTACAATGTGGTCAGTTTTCTCGCCGGTGCCAGATTGCGTATCGCCCATCGCTATCAACACCAGAGTTGGCGAAATCTCTTCTTTCTCAATAACCGGACCGTATCGGAACGGGGGGATATCCACAATGTGGAAGAGAATTTGAGACTCCTCGATTTCTTGGGGATCCCAAAACCCGCTGACCCCGATGGACTCCAGTTACCTCTCACCTCACAGGACCATGCCTATGCTTTAGAATTTTTAAGCCAGATGGAGCAAGGGAAAATACTGGTGGGGATGCATGCATGGAGTACTGAACTGAAGGAAATGTCGAGAAAGTGTTGGGACAGCAGACATTTTTCCGCTTTAATAGATGCCCTCCACTCTGAGGGTCGATATCAGGTTCTTCTATTTGAGGGGCCCCATGACAAAAGGACGAATCAGAAGATCCTAAAACAAACTCGGCATCCCCCTGTGGTCGTTCGCTCTACAACCCTGCGGGAGTCTGCTGCCCTATTAGCGAAGTGTCGCATCTTTGTCACCAATGATTCTGGATTGATGCATGTGGCGGCGGCAGTGAAGACGCCTACGGTAGCCATTTTTGGACCCACCAGTCCCCGTCGTCTCCATCCTTATAAAGTGAATCATATCGTGGTGTGGAAGAACCTTTCCTGCAGCCCCTGTTTCAATTACTCCTCCAAACCGATCACCTGTATTTGGGGAGACTTTCGCTGTTTGGAGTGGATTGGAATGGAGCAAGTGAAAGATGCCATTGAGAAGCTACTTAAAGAGGTGGGGAGCCGGTCTAAAAAATCCGGTCCGAGAAAAAAGAATGACAACGAAGAACAACTTTCTTTTGGAATATACAAATAATCAAAATGAGGGAAGACCCTTATGTTCAAATTAAGACAGAAACAGGTAAGAGATGATCCGGACCGATATTGGCAAAATTTGCTCTCCAGTGATTTTTCACTTCGGGGTGTAGGTTACTGGCGTAAAGGCAGAGCGTATAATGCTTGGATGTATAAGGCCAGGAAGAGAGCCCTCGAACGACTGGTCAACGAAATCCCCATCGTACTAAAGGGCAAACGGATTTTAGACATTGGAACTGGGACTGGTTTCTACATCGATATATGGAGACAGAGAAATCCGAGTTTCATTAAGGGTGTTGATATTGCAGAAGTAAGCGTACAAGAATTAAAGAAGAAATATCCTCAATATGAATTTGAAGTTCAGGATATCTCTAAACCAGTAACCCCTCGTGACGATACCTATGATATCATAGGTATCTTTGATGTCCTATTCCACATCATCGATGACGAAAAGTTCAAAGTAGCAATTCAAAATATCAAAGCCTATAGTCGAAAAGGGACTCTTATCCTCTTGACGGATGCTCTGGGAAAAGTTTCAGTACCTCCTTTTGGAAATTGCCACACGAGATCTCTCGAGACATATAAAAAAGTTTTGCAGGAAAATGGGATAGAGATCCTAAAAATCTTTCCTCTATTCTTTTTTCTCAACCCTCCGTATAGTGTTATAAATCGACGTATGACATACTTCTTTTATCTGGTTTGGGAATTGATGACTATTTTTACAATGATCCGACCCATAGGATACTTAGAAGGAGCGCTCTTCTATTTTCTCGATGGGATTCTTTCAAAGGTCTTTTCCACATGCCCGTCAACGAAAATTTTGGTCGGTCGCTATGTGGGATGACATTAAGGATTTAGTGAGATAAAACCAGCAGTTCAATCTTGAGAAGTAATGAATCCCCAGAATTTCTGGGGATTTTCTAATCTTTTTGGTGCTTTGATTGTGAGAGGAATTCAATCTTGAGGAAGAATCAATTTCCCCTTCATCAGTATGATGATAACATCCTCACCCTCTATCGGAGTTCCTCCAAAATCTTCCATTAAATTCCCGGTTAGGGGCAAGACGATCACTTCTCTATCCTCCACGGGGCGGCCTAAGTTATCTTCGATGGCTTGGACAACCTCTTGACTCTTAAATTTCAAGGTGAGGTCCAAAAAGCCATCGGGTCCCTCATTCGTGCAGTCGAATTTGTTCTCCTTACCGATAAATGGCTCAAAAGGTGTGGCGACATCCTCGAAACTACTACGAATGGGTGTTACATCCAGCAACCGGACGGACGCTACATCAATGGAAGTCACATCTGTGTCACCCGTTCCAAGAATAGCTACAGGTAGAACCCCACGGGATTTCACGTTGATCGGATTCGGGCATGATTGAGGCTTAATATCAACTGGAACCTGTATTATTGTAGGAGTAGAGGGAAAGTCAATTTCGATGATATACCAGTCTGAACCAGAGGGCGGATTATCGTTAAATTCAATAATTAATGTGAAGTCATTGCTTTCTTCGGGAAATTGGATGATACTTGTTTCGAAGCGGCTCTGGATAATCCTTAAGTCTATTGGCACGTCTGCCAGAGGAAGAGGAGGCTCTACGCCATCAAAGATGTCGGAGAAACAGTGGCAACTGCGATTCTCTCTGTTTGGAACATCTGGCCATTCGGGAAACCATTCTGTGCCGTTGATAATGGTCGGCTCATTCACGAAAAGATGTCGACCCGGGGCGGCGAAGTCTAAATGAAACCATTGGGCTGTATTTGAGCGAAGAATGAGATGGCTTCTACCATCTATTAATGCCTCGACCCTGATCGTTTCTGTGCCTGTCCTGGCCCAAATCCCTGCGAATGGGATGAGACCAGATAACAGGACAATGACCCATATTGTTATTTTTCTTTTCATGATCTACCTCATTTCTTATAGAAAGATATGTTTAATATTGGCCAAATGAAATTCTTACTGATTAGTTTGTTGAATCTAAGTTCATCTCAGCAGTATTAACTTGTTGGTCATTATGAATCCATCAGTATCTGGGCTTCTACGGGCATCCATACGATAGAGGTAAACCCCGTTGCTCACCTCTTCACCCTTCTCATCTCGTCCATCCCATCGAGCGATGTAATCTCCGGGCTTATACATCCCATCTCCAAGCGTTATAATTTGTCGACCACTCATATCGTAAATTCTGAGTACAACGTGGTGAGGATTCGTTAATTGATATCTGATTTCCGTCATCTGAGAAAATGGGTTGGGTTGGTTTAAAAGTAATTGACCAGTATTAACTGCTTGCTTGTAACCATTTTTTCCCTCCACTCCAACTGGAGAGATGAGAAGGTCTCCCTTGATCTCGCACACACAATCATCATAACTTCTATCGCCTCCACCAAGCCAATCTTCCCACTCAATTTGCCAAGTCTGAAAACCCACTTCGGTGATGATTGCATGGACTACCCCGTCCGGATTTCGTTCAGCCGGACCTGTGAAAAAAGTGCCTTCATAGCCAGGGCGAGGATTATGAAGGAAAAAGATTACCTCGGTCCCTATCGGAAAGCGACCCAAGTTCACCGTAAAACCCGAATCAGCATCCAAACAAAACCAAAGGGTTTCTGTTCGAGGACTAAATAACCCAAAGATATTATTAGAGACGGCATTCGCATCGACATGACTGACAGTAACATCGCTCGTATCGGAGAGGACGATGATTATTTCGCCTTCTTGGGACTGTGCAGATGCGGATGCGAATACAATGAAAGACAGAAACATACCTATCCGCACAGTCGTCCTTAAAATCCTTACCACACCTTTCATTTTAACTCCCCTACAA
>JADFOU010000095.1 GCA_022562655.1 candidate division TA06 bacterium | reverse complement strand
AGGTGAAGGAGGGCGTAGGAGGGTCGCAGATCCTGCACATATCTGCAGGGCACCGTCCCCAAAGCTCTACTCAAGCCGTCGGTTCCACTTCGAGCCCGTGGTGCTTGCGCGTCGAAACAGCAAAGCCGATCCGACCCACAGCGCGACGAAGAAGACATTTAGGTTCACGATCTCGGACACGGAGCTACCAGGATACTGGTCCATCCCGGCGATAAGCGCGATCACGGCGACCAACGCCTGAGCGAGCGCCATCGCGAACAACGCGCGTGCCATTCCATGTGGCTGTAAGCGCGCGATGATGGCACCGATGATTCCGACGGCGAGTACCCCGACATACATCAGGTTGGCGGGGTTGTCCTCGGACCCGATGAGCCCAACGGCAAGATTCATCCAGACGAGGATGAGTGCTGCCGCCACCGCAACGCCGACGGCGGCTCGGTACGCGATATTGCCCGCCTTCCTCGCTACCAGCTCATACGTAAGACCAGCGCCGAACAGGAGGGCGCCGGCGACAGCGAAATCGGCCAGGTCCCAGACCACTTCATCGGTGAACTGCATCGCCAACAAGGGCAGTAGCAATATGAACGCTGTCGCGAGCGTAATGCGGATAATGTTTTTGTATTTCATAATCATAAATGGTATGTTCTCCTTAATAATTCCTGCGGACGTGTCGACGAACGCCCAAAGTGCGAAAGCGAACAATCCTTCCCCGGACTCTTTACGTTCTCGGCAGAGATCGTTGAAGGTCTGCTCCATTCCCTCACCGAAGCGTTCGCGGTACGGCTTCGGGTAGAAGCGAAGCAGTTTCGCATACCAGTTTCGGTATCGACGTATTGAATATTTATATGCCATAGGTGATAGGTTTTGGCGCAAGTAGTATGTGTCTGGCCACCCCGACGACCTCGCGATACCGCTCCAATTCCACAGCGAGCGCTTTTTGTCCAAGGCCGGTGATTTTATAATAGATGCGCCGCTCGTCGTCCAATTCAGTGTCTATTTTCTTGTCGCTCTCGCGTATCATTCCGGCATCAATCATGCGGCCGAGCGATCCATAGAGTGTTCCCGGCCCCATGTTCACTTTTCCTTGCGAGTCCGACTCGACCTGCTTCATAATTCCGTAGCCGTGACGCTCCTGAGTGGAGAGCGCGAGGAGGATATGAAGCACTGCAGGAGTTAGGGGTTTTTTGATTATATTCTTTACCATATCTCCATAATATATCCGTAACGGATATATGTCAAGTAAAAAATATATCTGAAGTGGATAGTGCCGCTGACCTTCCCCCAATTCTGTTCCGACTAAAGACTAGTCGGATTTGAGTGATGTCGCTTACACATTATGGTACATAGCATTCACGACGAAAATCTCTATTCTTAAAGTTCGCGAATTGTACAATCTGGAGGGCCATTCATAACTGAAATCTGCCTCGAATGGGGAAAGAGTCAATGAGTCACTCTTAATAAACGTGTACAAAGGACTTTCGGATTCTATTCTTGACTTCACCATCCCATCGGGGTATCCTCTATACATAAAGGAGGAAAAAATGAGACGGCTTTTCTTGTTTTCTATTGTTAGTTTCTTGTTGATTGAGGGAGCCTCAGGGGGTTACGCTGAGACCAATCGAATTGTAAAAGGCAATTTGGTGATAGAAGGAATTCCCGACATTCCCCAACGAATTATCGACCGCAGGCTTCAATATCAAAACATCCGGTTCGCCTATTTACAGGACTGGGACCCTTCAGGAGAAGGGATCCTCATTTCCACTCGATTTGCAGAGACCAGTCAGTTCCATTGGGTCAGAACCCCAGGTGGGGCTCGCCAGCAGATCACCTTTTTCAATGAGCCTGTTCGGAGCGCCATGATGAACCCAGACCCATCCGTGTCGGGTTTTCTTTTTAGAAAGGATGTGGGTGGTTCTGAATTGTATCAAATCTTCTTTTATGATTTAGAAAAAGGCAACTACTGGATGTTGACGGATGGTAAGTCCAGAAACGGTTCCAGTCTATGGTCCAACAAAGGCGATCGCTTTGCCTTTTACACCACAAAAAGGAACGGTCGAGATTGGGACATCTATATCGGGGAGTTAAACAATTCCAAAAATGCAGTGGCCGTTTTGGAAAGCACAGGGACCTGGATCCCTGTGGACTGGTCGCCGGATGATTCCCAGCTTTTGATCTCAAGATATGTCTCTGCCAGCGAGTCTTACTATTATACTTTGGACCTCTCTACGAAAAAGTTGACCCAGATCAATTCCCCTTCGGGGATCGAAGCGATATCCACCCAGAAAAAGATCGCCTATGGCGATGCCCAATGGTCCAAAGATGGAAATGGAATCTACTTGACCTCGGATGAAGGGAGCGAATTCCAGCAGTTGAAGTATTACGATCTGAAAACCCAAAAATTCGCCGTTCTCTCCCAGGATATTTCCTGGAATGTGGAGGAGTTTGACCTTTCCAACGAGGGTAAGGTCCTCGCCTTCGTCACCAATGAAGACGGAATCGGAAGACTTCACCTGTTGAATCTGAAAACACGGAAGGAGATGAAAATCCCCAAAATCCCTCTTGGCCAGATCTACGCCCTACAATTCAGCCCGGAGGGTGATCAGTTAGGAATGGTTCTGAATACACCACAGACGCCTGGGGATATTTATGTTTTGGACATTAAGAAGAAAAAAATGGTCCGGTGGACAACCAGCGAGGTGGGTGGGTTGAAGACCGAAAAGTTTGCGGTTCCCGAATTGATCCACTACGAAACCTTTGACCGGGTGGATGGAAAACCGCGGATGATTCCTGCTTTTTATTACAAACCCAAAAATCAAGATGAGGGACCCTTGCCTGTACTCATCCAAATTCATGGTGGACCCGAGAGTCAGTACCGACCCTATTTCAGCTCCAACATCCAATATTCTGTCAATGAACTCGGTATAGCCGTTCTGGCTCCGAATGTGCGGGGCTCCTCTGGTTACGGGAAGAGTTTTTTAAAATTGGACAACGACTACAAACGGGAAGATTCGGTAAAAGACATTGGAAAATTGTTAGACTGGATTGCTGCCCAGCCGGAACTGGACGCCAGCCGGGTGGCCCTTCGAGGGGGTTCGTACGGAGGGTACATGGTATTGGCCTCCATGATACACTTTGACGCTCGTCTCCGGGCAGGTATCGAAATTGTAGGGATCAGTAATTTTGTTACCTTTTTGGAGAACACCAAAGCCTATCGTCGAGACCTCCGAAGGGTAGAATACGGTGATGAGCGGGATCCTGAGATGAGGAAATTCTTAATGAATATCTCACCGACCACCCATGCTCACAAAATCACCAAGCCCATGTTCATTGTCCAGGGGTTGAATGACCCACGGGTACCAGTTAGTGAAAGCGAACAAATGGTTGAGGAGATTCGAAACAGCGGCAGTCCGGTTTGGTACCTACTCGCCAAAGATGAAGGTCATGGCTTCAGCAAGAAAAGCAATCGGGATTATTACAACAACGCTGCGGCTCTCTTTATTGAAAAATTTCTATTAGAGAGCGCCCAACCATGAGAAAGTCTTTCAGGAAATCTATTTTCAAGAATGGATGTTCTGCAAGGAGTGTATTGACATCGTTTGGGTACTTTCAAGAAAGAATTTGACTTTTCAAAGAAATAAGTGTATCCTTTATTGTCGTACCATACCACATCAGATTAAGCCTCCGAAATCCAAAAATCTCTCTCATAACTTTCCTCGGTCCTCTACGATACAACCATTGCGCCTCAACCAGTTGACACAGAAGGATGAAACGCCATGAAAAGTTTTGTTCTTTCCATCCTGGGAATCGCTCTCTGCGTTTTCCTTTCGGGATTTGATCTCCCTGCCGAGGAGAGGGAACTGGAAATCGAGAGGGCAAAACTTGGCAGAGGTATAGAGGAGCGAGAAATTGTTGACGAGGACTCTATTTTTACATCGAACGAGAGAGTCTACCTCTGGATGAAAATCACCGGTGGAATTTCCGATTCGATCGCAGTTGCTTGGAGGATCGAAGACTATCATTACACCTACAAGCTCCATATCGGAGCGAACCCCTGGAGAACATGGGCGTACAAGACTGTCTGGAAAGCCGGTGACTGGACGGTGACCGTAACTGACAGCAAAGGAAAAATTCTGAAGGAGAGAACATTTAAAGTTGAGGCAAAGAAAGAATAGGAGAGGGTGGGTAGATTCTTAAAGCCATGATAAGAGATAAATATAAGCGAATGAAAAGATTCGAGAAGTATTTTTCATGGAACAGCCTTTTACTGCTCTTCTTTCTTCTCTTCTCTTTTCTCAGTGGGGGGATATTCACATGGGTGAAGGCTCTTGCCCGAGTCCTTCCACCCCCTTCTGTCCTGGAGCGCTATGATCCTCCTCTGTCAACCCGTCTCTATGACCTCAAAGAGGAACAGATCGCAGAGTTCTATTTCGAGAGACGAAACCCTGTTGTTCTCTCCAAAATTCCCCCACACCTCATCGCTGCAACCGTCTCCCTGGAGGATCGGAGATTCTACCGTCACTGGGGGGTAGACCTTCGCGGGGTTGCCCGGGCTCTTCTCAAAAATATTTTGGCCGGCCGGGCTGTCCAAGGGGCAGGGACGATCACCCAGCAACTCAGCCGAAATCTCTTTTTGACCCCGGAAAGAACCCTCACCCGAAAACTGAAAGAGACCCTTCTTGCCATTCAGATTGAGAAGATTTATCCAAAAAACAAAATCCTCGAGATGTATCTCAATCAGATCTATTATGGCCATCGTGCCTATGGGGTGGCGGCTTCCGCCCGGATCTTCTTCGGGAAAGAGGTCCATCAACTCACCTTATCCGAGTCCGCCCTCCTTGCGGGGATCTCCCGCTCCCCCGCCCTCTACTCCCCCTTCCGTCACCCCGAAAGGGCTTTGAGGCGACGAGCCATCACCCTAAGGGCAATGGCTGAAACGGGGACGATATCGAGAGAGGTAGCCCTCCGAGCAGAGAATGGACCCCTTGGTGTTGTGACTCAAAGGGTCTTCAAATCCTATGCCCCCTATTTTGTGGAAGAAGTCCGAAAGACCTTGGAATCCCGATATGGAACGGATTTCGTCTATAGGAGCGGAGCAAAGGTCTCCACCACCCTCGATATTCGACTCCAGAAGATTGCCGATCGGGTTCTCCTGGAGGGCCTCCAAAAACTGGAGGAGAAATACAATCTCTGGGTGCCCATTACTCAAGATAAGGAAGGGAATCCTCTTTCGGATACCATTTTCTTTGACAAAGACAAGCCTCTGCAGGGGGCTCTCATCGCTTTGGATCCAAAGACCGGCTATATCCTCGCTATGGTTGGAGGGCGAAATTTTGTTGAGTCCCAGTTTAACAGAGCCCTTCAGGCCCGTCGCCAGCCTGGGAGCGCTTTTAAACCCTTTGTCTATACAACCGCCATCCAACACGGTTACACACCGGCCGACATACTGCTTGATGCCCCCATCATCATTGAGGATGGAAATACCATCTATGCCCCCCATAATTATGATCGAAAGTTTCTCGGTCCCATCTCCCTCCGAAGGGCTCTTGCCCTTTCCAGAAACCTCTTCACCGTTAGGCTCTTTCAGGAGGTCGGGGCTCGAGAGGTGGTTTTGACCGCAAGAAGGATGGGGATCAAAAACCCCCTCCTCCCCGTCCCCTCTCTCGCCCTCGGCTCCCCATCCCTTACCCTAATAGAAATGGTTTCAGCCTACAGTGTTCTGGCAAATCAAGGGTTCTATGTCGAACCCTCATTGATTCGGAGGATTCGGGACCATAAAGGCGCTCTCCTCTTTCAAAAGGAACCCGAGCCAGAGCGAGCCTTGGATCCTCAGACCGCATATATCATTACCCATATGATGAAGTCCGTCATTGAAGAGGGTACTGGACTTGGGGTTCGATGGAGGGGCTTCACCCGACCTGCTGCGGGGAAGACCGGGACGACCAATGACTATTCCGATGCATGGTTTATCGGTTTCATACCCGACCTGGTGGTAGGGGTTTGGGTGGGCTTCGACCAGATGCGAAGGATTGCCCGGGGTGCAACGGGATCTCGCTTTGCCCTCCCCATTTGGACAGAATTTATGAAGGAAGCGACCAAGGGGAAAGCACCTCAGGATTTCCCCGTTCCAGAAGGGATTGTCTATCGAGAGGTCTGTGTAGAGACGGGGCGGCTGGCTACGCCCCGATGTGAAAAGCGAAGGAACGAGGTTTTTATCGCCGGGACAGAACCGAATGGGCCTTGTCCCCGCCACCAGCCCGAGATCTCTCCTCAAGATTTGAAGGATCCACACCTATTTGAAGAATTGGACCGGAGGAAACTGAGAGATTATGGATCCTGGAAAGGCAAAAGGGCAATACTCCGCAGAGAATCAAGAGAACCCCGATTCGGGGAGGACGCAGAGGATCAAAGAACTCCGGAGCATCCGCCTCAGGAGGACACAACGCAAGGGCAGGAGAAAGATGTAGAGGAGGGGCCTTAGTCGATGGATATGAAAAATGTGGAGTTCAATCCAAACCCGCTTCTAGGGATTGGAAAGAAGAAAAGAATGTAATATGAGCCATGGAAAAGGAACGCTGCAAAATTTAAAATTGCAGATCGCTATTATTGCAATTTGTCTTTCCCTCTCCTTCCTCTTCCTTGTCCCCTCGGGCAGTGCCTCTACGCTCTCTCATTCAGACACGAAGAAATCCCCCACCTGGGCGATGATCTCCTCTGCCCTCCTCCCCGGTGGGGGTCAATTCTACACCGAAAACTACAAGAAGGGTCTTCTTTTCGCCCTGGCTCAGGGGACACTTTCAGGAATGACCCTCTATGAGCATATCCAGACCGGCGAGGCTGAGCGAGCGTTAATAGACCATATTAAAGTCTATGGTGACTCCCTCCCTCCTGCTGAGATCCCCCGTCGGATATCCCTCCAAGGACAATATAATCACCACTTTGACCGTCGAAGAACCCTCCTCTTTATCGATGTAGGCGTCTGGATCCTTGCTGTCGCAGACGCCTATATCAGTGCCCACTTTTATAAATTTGACGACCTCTCCTTCTCTCCCTTCCCCAATCCTACTGTTTCGGCAATGATACGTTTTTAGTGGCCAGTTGTCAGACACGCTGAAATCTAATAACTGATAACTAACAACCGATTTAAAGTGGTCGGGGATTTTTAAGGACCAGATAACCTTTATCTTACATCCTTTTGGACAGGATCTTGAGTCAGGGATTTATTTTATTAAGCAGGATGAGAGGGTTGTGAAAGTTGTGAAGCCCCGCTGATTTTAAACTTGAATGGGAGATAGGTATGTTGAGAATAACAAGAAGTCAGTTTAGAAAATTGCTTCTTATATGTGTAGTTACCGTTATTCTACTTGCAGGACATTGGGCAGAAGCACGGGTGATGGAAGAATGGGTGTTGCGGTATGACGGAGAGGGGAATGTTGATGATGCCAAAGCCCTTACTCTCGATTCTTTCGGTAATATCTTTGTGACAGGAAGAAGCTGGAGTGACACCTCTTTGTCTGATTATGCCACCATTAAATATTTTGATCCTGGCAGTGGAATAACTGAGGAAAAGGTAGAATCTACCCTTATCTCCTCTTCTTTCTCAAT
>JADFOU010000094.1 GCA_022562655.1 candidate division TA06 bacterium | reverse complement strand
ATCTTCCCGGTGCGGGAGATCGCCTTGGCTGACACCATCCATAATTACGGGGACATCCGAGTAGGTGCTGATAAGCGTTGGTTCCTGACAATTTCCAATCAAGGAGCATCTCCCCTCACCATCGACAGCGTCAGAACCAGTTCCCCGAGGTTTGCCCTCCTCGACCCTTGGCTCCAGAACGTCGGTTTTCCCATCCTCATTGATTCCACATCCAGCGTCGACCTCCCCGTCTGGTTCTCTCCCATTGCCGCCGAGACCACAAGCGGGAACTTGACCGTCTACTCCAATGACGGGGATGAACCCATCCTCTCCGTCTCTCTGACCGGTACCGGGGATGGTTCCCCTTATCCTGGTGGACGAGTCTTCTGGAGTTACGACGCACCCGGGAGCGCATCCTTTGAGTATATCCGCTCCATCCGGAGCCTCGGAGACATCAACGGGGACGGTGTGGATGAGGTGGTCGCTTCTTCAGAAAACGACACCCTTTACTGTTTCCACGGCAACGGGTCGGGGAGCGGGGATATCCTCTGGACCTTTGTAGACGGAAATCCCTGGAATGAACGATCCCTCATGATTATCGGGGATCTGGACGGGGATAGTCTCTCCGATGTGATTATGGGAACGGCGTGGGCAGATCGCTCCGTCCACGCAATCTCCGGGAGGACCGGTACGGAGATCTGGGTATACGACTCCCATGAATACGGGAACGGCGGGTGGTTCTACGAGGTCGCCCCCACAGGGGACATTGATGGCGACAACATCCCCGATGTTCTGGCGTGTGCAGGGAATGATGGGATGGGTACTGGACCCAGACGGGCATATTGTCTCAGCGGTGCGAGCGGAACGAAAATCTGGGAGAGATTCCTGAATGCTACGGGATATGGCATCCAGCCCATCGGGGATGTGACCGGCGACTCCGTTCCCGATGTCGCCTGCGGGACAGGGGACACCAATCCCAATACCATGGGCGTCTGGGGCATCGATGGTGCCACAGGCGACAGTCTATGGTTTTTTGAAGTGGGGAGTGCCGTCTGGTCCGTCGCTTCCATCGAGGACATCACGGGGGATGGGATCAACGATGTCATTGCGGGGGTGATGGACGGTACCCTCTATGCCTTGAACGGAGTGAACGGCGATTCCATCTGGGCTGTCGGGGTCGAGGCATTTGGGATTATCGAGCACGTGAGGATCATCGGAGATGTGAACGGTAGCGGTACCGATGACATCCTTGTTGCCGGCACTCTCTCCAACTTTCACTGCATCGAAGGATCAGACGGCAGTTCCATCTGGTCTCTCCCGAGTGGGCAAATGAACTTCACCATCTCACCCATCTCCGACCTAACGGGAGATGGTGTGGAGGAGGTGATTGGAGGATCGGGGTTCTCTTCGAACTGGGTCTACTGCCTTGATGGCACAAGCGGGAATGTTCTCTGGAGCATCCCCAATGACGGGGCGACGGAGAGCGTCTGGTTCATCCAGGACATTGACGGCAACGGATATGATGACGTCCTGTCAGGGAGTCGGAACGGAAAGATCATGCTCATCTCCGGAGGCGATCCTTCTCTGGGAATTTCTGAAGAAAAGTCGAGGCTTAAGGCTCGAGGTTTAAGGTTTCAGTTGATGCAGAACCAGCCCAATCCCTTCCTTTCCACAACCCACATCCGATACACCCTACCCGCTATCAGCGATCAGCGGTCAGCAGTCAGTGGCACGAAAAAAACTCATGTCAGGCTGGCGGTCTACGACATCTCAGGTCGATTGGTGAGGACACTGGTGGATGAAGGGCACATGAGAGGAAGCCATCAGGTAAGATGGGATGGGAAGGATCGTTATGGAGAGAAGCTATCCAGTGGCGTCTACTTTTATAGACTGGCATTAGAAAACGGGACCCTCACCCGGAAATTGATTCTCTTAAGATAGGCAAACAGAATTGACTTTTGGATAGGAGAACGTTAAGAATATTTTCTATCCGTGTGTACTTTTAAAAAAAACTGAAGCGCCTTTTTGGCGCTATTTTCATTCTTGCAAATCGAGGGTTAACTGTAATCTGCCTTTGCAAACTGGTATAATCAGAATTCCGGTGGATTTCGAGCTCAGAATATCAATATTCTAAACAGTTAGTAAAATGTATCCTATAGGTCTGACCCAATGATCTCTCACTCAGTTTACTGCAATCTTCAAGTTTCAATCACTATGAAATTGGGTGCTTGAATTTTAGAGTGTTCCTTATAAACATCGCTTCTTGACAAAGGGAGTGAGTTTTGATAGACTTCCCCTATAAGGTAGTTAATGGGTTAAATTTAACCAATTAACCAATCACCATTTAACAAAAAGATTTTTAGAAGAAGATGATTGGAGAAGACCGATTTTTAGAGATCGCGTATCGGGTCTTTCATCTCTCGAAAGCAGACCAGACGGAAATCCTTCTGATGGGAGAAGAGTCCAACCTGACAAGATTTGCCAACTCTCAGATCCATCAGAATGTCTCCCAGACCAATACCCAATTCTCTATCAAAGCCGTCGTCGGAAAGAGGGTTGGAATAAGCGGGACCAATCGTCTTGATGAAAAGTCCCTGAAAAGAACCGTAGAACGGGCTATTGAGATCGCCCAATTTCAGCCCGAGAATACAGACTTCATATCCCTTCCCCAACACCAGGAGATTCGAGAGCTTCCCCTCTATGTGAAGGAGACCCACCGTTTCTCCCCGGAGGAACGGGCAGAGGGGGTGAAGAGGATTGTGGAGGAGGCTCAAGCCAAGGGGTTCAAAGCCTATGGGGCATATACCACTGGGGTCTCGGAAGTGGGGGTTGCCAATTCTCTGGGCATCTTCGACTATGCCCTCGGAACCGATGCCTTCTTGAATACCATCATCATAGCGGATTCTGGTTCTGGATATGCCCAAGGAGCTGGAAGAGATGTGCGGAAGATCCATGTGGAGAAGGTCTCCCAATCCGCCCTCTTGAAGGCCGAAAGATCCCAGAACCCTGTGGAAGTCGAGCCCGGTGAGTATGAGGTGGTCTTGGAGGAGCATGCCGTCGTCACCTTTCTCAATTTCCTCGGCTACATGGGGTTGGGAGCCCTCGCCTTTCAGGAAAGACGAAGTTTTATGAACGAAAAACTGGGAAAGAAGATCACCGGAGAGAATATCACCCTTTGGGATGATGGGCTGGATCTTCGGGGTTTCGCCTTCCCCTTCGATTTTGAAGGGGTGGCAAAGAAAAAGGTTCTCCTCATCGATCAAGGGATAGCGAAGGGGGTGGTCTATGATTCCCTGACAGCAGGAAAGGAAAGTCGGAAATCCACAGGTCACTCTACAGGTTCCACTGTCTGGGGACCTTTCCCAATGAACCTCTTCATGAAGGGAGGAAACTCGACGATCGAAGAGATGGTAAAATCTACAAAACGAGGAATCTATGTCACACGTTTCCACTACACCAATGTGGTAGAACCCATGGAGACCATTATCACAGGAATGACGAGGAATGGAACCTTCCTGATAGAAAACGGGGAGATCACAAGACCTCTTAAAAACCTCCGCTTCACCCAATCCATCCTAAAAGCCCTCTCCCATGTCACTCATATCTCCAAACAGCCCAAATTGGTGGGAGAAGGGGTGGGGTATGGGAGTCGTTTCGCCACGGGAACTGTAGCCCCCTCCATTAAATGCGAGAAATTCAATTTCACAGGTGTGACGGAATTTTAAGATGGTTAAATGGTTAAATGGTTAAATTTAACCACTCACCAATTACCAGTTACCAATTACCAAACATCATATGGACAAAGTTTATAACCCAAAACCCGTCGAAGAACGGTGGTATCGGTTCTGGATGGAGAAGGGTTTCTTCCACGCCGATGTCAACTCGAAGAAAAAACCCTATACCATCGTCATCCCCCCACCTAATGTGACGGGATCCCTCCATACGGGACACGCCCTCAATAACACCCTTCAGGACATTCTAATCCGTCAGAAGCGGATGGCAGGCTTTGAAGCCGAGTGGCTCCCTGGAATGGACCATGCGGGAATCGCTACCCAAAATGTGGTGGAAAAAGCCCTTGCGAAGGAAGGTCTCACTCGTCATGACTTAGGACGAGATGAGTTCGTTAAAAGGGTCTGGGAGTGGAAAGAAAAATATGGAGGGGAGATCAGTGATCAACTGAAACGTCTCGGGTGCTCACTCGACTGGCAACGGGAACGATTTACTTTTGATGAAGCATATAAAAAGGCTGTCCTCCAGACCTTTGTAAGATATTATCAAAAGAGACTCATCTATCGGGGAGAATATATTGTCAACTGGTGTCCCCGATGTGAATCAGCCATTTCAGACTTGGAGGTTCAGCATAAGGACCATTCGGGCTTTCTCTATACGATAAAATATCCCCTGGTAGGACAAGCGTCCCGCTTGTCAATTCTAGTGGCAACGACCCGTCCGGAAACGATGTTGGGCGATACTGCTGTAGCAGTCCATCCGAAAGATAAACGATACAAATCTCTTGTCGGAAAGAAGGTGAGACTCCCTCTGGTGAGGCGGGAGATCCCCATAATCGCAGATGAGTTGGTCGACCCGGAGTTTGGGACAGGGGCTGTCAAGGTGACACCCGCACATGACCCCATTGACTTTGAGATCAGAGAGCGCCACCATTTAGAATCTGTGAAGGTGATTAATGAAAAAGGGGAAATGACCTTAGAAGCGAAAGGATACGAGGGGCTCACAAGGGAGGAATGCCGAGAGAAGGTCCTTCAGGATCTCGAGGAGCAGGGGCTTCTGGAGCGAAAGGAGGAGTACACCCACTCCCTCGGGTTATGTGATCGTTGTGACACCATCATTGAACCTCTGATCTCTACCCAATGGTTTGTGAGAATGAAGGATCTTGCCCGGCCTGCCATTGAGGTGGTCAAAGAAGGGAAAGTTCGGTTCATTCCCCAAAGGTGGACCAAGGTCTATCTCGACTGGATGGAGAATATTCGGGACTGGTGCATTTCCCGTCAACTCTTGTGGGGACACAGGATCCCTGCTTGGTGGTGCATACAATGCAATGAAGGGAAATATATCAAATCTGAAACCTTTATTGGAGCGGGACCATCACGCGTGGAACCTCGTTATTATTTTTTCCCGGAAGCAGTTCCAATCGTTTCAATCGAGAAACCAGACTCCTGCCCAAAATGTGAAGGAAGCAAGATCATTCAAGACGAAAATGTCTTGGACACCTGGTTCTCCTCCGCCCTCTGGCCCTTCTCTACCTTCGGCTGGCCTGAGAAGACAGAAGATCTGGAGCGATTCTATCCTACCCAAAGCCTTCTCACCGATCCCGGCATCCTCTACTTATGGGTTGCCCGAATGATTATGTCCGGGTTGGAATTTATGGACGAGATTCCTTTCTTTACCGTTTACCTACACTCCACTGTCCTCACTGCCGAGGGTCAGAGGATGAGCAAATCGTTAGGTACTGGTGGAAATCCCATTAATCTGATGGAGAAATATGGAACCGATGCCCTTCGATTCACCCTCACCTCTTTAGAGAGTCAGGGTCAGTCCTTTCGGTTCTGGGAGAATCGGTGTGAGATGGGGAGGAACTTCTGTAACAAGATCTGGAACGCAGCCCGATTCTTACTCATGAATCAGAATGACCCTTCCTCACAAATCACCCCTGATTCAAGTTCAGGGTCAGGGACGAAATACGAACTTGCAGACCGCTGGATCCTCTCTCGATACCACCGAACCATTCAGTCCACAACCCATGTTCTGGAATCTTACCAGTTTCATGAAATGGCAAAGGGGCTCTATGAATTCTTCTGGCATGAATTCTGTGACTGGTATTTAGAATTGGTCAAGCCGCGAATCCCGAAACACGCCCTGAATCAAGCTCAGGGACGAATCATGGACCCTGCGCTCGGTATTGCCCTCTCCATTCTCGAAGGAACCTTGAGGCTTCTTCACCCCGTTATGCCCTTCATCACCGAGGAGATCTGGCAGATGACCCCTCATAAGGGCAAATCGATCATGGTCGCCTCCTGGCCTGAAGCGGATCCGAAATTCATTGATGAGGAGGTGGAAAAGAGAATGGGCTTACTGATGGATATCATCACTTCCATCCGAAACATCAGAAGTGAGATGAACATTCCCCCTAAGAAAGAAACCGACTGTCTTCTCAGAACGAAGGGTGATGGGATTGTCAATTTCTTGAATGAGAATGAGGGGGTTGTGAAGACCTTGGCTAAAGTGAACCGACTCAGTGTAGGAACGAATCTGGAGAAACCCAAAGCCTCAGCCAGTGCAGTCCTCTCGGGGGTAGAACTCTTTCTTCCATTGGAAGGTGTCATAGACTTTGAGGTGGAGCGGAGGCGGATCGAAAAGGAGTCCCAAAAAATCTCTTTTGAACTCGATCGCCTCAAACAAAAACTTGGATCCTCCGACTTCCTGACCAAGGCCCCGGAGGAAGTGGTGGAGTCGACAAGGATGAAGAGAGAGGAATTTGAGACAAAACTCCAAACCTTGAAGGGACATCTGAAGTCTCTTCAGGAGGTATAAAATGAAACTGAAGGAAACGCTTCTTAACCACGAGATTTCACTTGGCATAAGGCGAACCATAAGATTTTTCTTCTCTGTGCTAATCTTGTTTAGTCTTGTGGTTCCAACTTGGGCTTCGGAGGTTTCGCTCAGAGTGAAAGGGATGGGGAGGGAACTGGCGGGGATTGTTTCCGACTCTGAAACGGATATTCTAATGAACCCCGCAAGGTTGATGGAACTGGAGAAGAGAGAGGTTCTGGCCGTCTTTGAACCGAGATCCAGTTCAAAATTGAGAGAGATACGAAACCCTACCCTTTCCTTCAAGGGCTTCTTCCCCTCCTTCGTCTCTTCAAAAATCGGCTTTGGTTTTTGGGGAGAGGGAGCGAAGCAGCAACTCTCAGATGGATTGGTACGGAAGGAGAAATATGGGTCTTCGTGGTCTGGAGACCTCTATATTCTTGAAAACGAATTCTCTGGAACAAACACAAGAGGATCAGAAAGATTCCTCGGTAAACCCTTTTTCTCCTGGTCCCCATCCCCTCGAATAAGATTTGGAATCAGTTATGAGTATGATATCGAATCTACAGAAAATCAGAGGGAAAGTGAAACCCGGAGGATCGAGTTCGATCCTTTTACAATCGATACCGTTCGAGTGGATCAATCCATTCTCGATGTAAAAGATGATATTGCTCAAACTTCCCATATTGTAAGACTTGGAACTGCATTCGATTTAAGTGACCGAACATTTCTTGAGCTCCTTGGTCAATTGACGATCTCTCAGGACGACTCTACAAATGACTATACAAGCGAACGTTTGGCTTTCTGGGAGAGTTCATGGGTCAGAACCTGGTCTGACTCCAATGGAAATTATATAGATTCTACGTACAACAGCCGAAACTCCGTTTACAAGAATGTGAAGAATAGGAATCCCCTCCTTGATTCCCAGCAATTCAGTGTGGGTTTCAAGATCTCCAGGGAGATTTCCGATGCGACAACAATGCGCTTCATCGGAAGTGTGAGCAGGGGTACAGGTGATTTATCTGGAAGAAATGATGAAATATCAGAAGTGAAGTACGAAGAGTATTCTTTCCGCTACATCGAGTCTGAAACAGAAACCACTACCGTTATCTACGGAGATA
>JADFOU010000093.1 GCA_022562655.1 candidate division TA06 bacterium | reverse complement strand
ACTTGCAAAAGATGGTGAGAGGGTGAATGCCCTCAAAGAGAAGAAAGAGTCTCAATTCCGCCTTGGACGTTTAGACGGGGAATATGTCATCCTGGAGCGCCATCGTCACCGTTACGAGGTCTCTCCCCAATTTGTTCCTCTTTTAGAGAAGAACGGACTCCGCTTCACGGGCTACCACAGCCGGGAAGACGGGTGCAACTTGATGGAATTCATCGAACTTCCCGACCATCCCTTCTTCATTGCCACGCAGGCCCATCCGGAGTTCAAATCTCTTCTGGAAGATCCCGCCCCCCTCTTCCTCGGATTTCTTCAATCCATGATCAAAACCAGTTAAATGGTGAATGGTTAAATGGTAATTGGAGTGTAGTGATTAACCCAAAATCTTTCTTCTGACCAAATCATCAACCATTTAACCAATAACCAATTTCCAATTACCAAAATGCGGGTCATTCAGGTCGGAAAGGTTCAAATCGGTAAAAAGAATCCCCTTGCCCTCATCGCTGGACCCTGTGTCATTGAGAGTGAGAAAGGGGCTCTCTCTGCCGCTGAGAAGATCAAAAGGATTGCCGAAGATCTCCATATCGGGTTCATCTACAAGTCCTCTTATAAAAAAGATAACCGCTCCTCCCCCACTTCCTACAGTGGTCCAGGGTTGAAGGAGGGCTTGAGAATCTTAAAGAGAGTGGAGGAGGAGTTCGACATCCCAGTACTCTCAGATGTCCACTGTCAGGAGGAGGTACAGCCAGCTTCGGAAGTTCTGGACGTGATCCAGATTCCTGCCTATCTCTCCCAGCAGACAGGTCTCACCCTCGCAGTGGGGAGGACGGGAAAGGTGGTGAATGTAAAGAAGGGACAGTTCATCGCACCAGAGAATATGAAAAACGTCATCGGGAAATTAGAACATACAGGGAATCAAAAGATTCTCCTCACCGAGAGGGGGACCTGTTTCGGTTATAGCAATTTAGTCGTTGATATGCGTTCCTTCCCGATTTTGAGGGGGCTGGGTTATCCCGTGATCTTCGATGTTACCCATACGGTTCGAATCTACGGTCGGCCTTCCAATGACCCCACCGGGGGGACCCCCCAGTTTATCCCCTATTTAGCCAGGGCAGGGGTTGGGGCGGGCTGTGACGGGATCTTCATCGAAACCCATCCGAACCCAAAGGAGGCCCTCTGTGATGGGTATAGCATGCTCCCCCTTTCTCACTTGAAAGAACTCCTTCAACAACTCCAAGAGATTGACCAGATTGTTAAAAAGAATTCAAATTATATTTAGCAATTAGCATTTCAAAATTAGCATTTTATTCGACTTTGACGGATCATTTTGCAATGCTATTTTTTCATTTTTCATTGAACCTTAATTTAATATGGATAAGGATATACTGGAAAAGGCAAAAAAAGTCCGACTTCTCGCCACAGATGTGGATGGGGTGATGACCGATGGGAGTATCGTCTATGGAGAAAACGAAGAGATTAAGAGATTTTTTGTTCGGGATGGAGCGGGGATCTTTCTTGCCCAAAAAGCGGGGATCATCATCGCCTTCATCACCGTCCGCGAGTCTAAGATTACGGAGAGGCGAGCAGAGGAGTTGGAGGTCTCAGAACTTCACCAGGGAGTGAAGCGAAAGTGGGATTGCATCGAAACGCTCCTAAAGAAATATCATTTAAACAAAGAAGAAGTGGGGTATATCGGGGATGATGTGGTGGATGTTCCTGTTCTGAAAAGGGTGGGATTTCCTGTAGCCGTAGAAGATGCGGTGGAGGAGGTGAAAGAGGAAGCGGCCTATTTGACTCGGACAAGAGGAGGGCGAGGAGCTGTACGGGAGGTGATAGAAGTGATCTTAAAGGCGAAGGGGATCTGGGAGGAGACGCTGAAGAAATATTATCAGGAGATTGACTAGTAAAAAATGTCGGTTCTTTTTGTAACCATAAGGCTTTTTAACAAAGCCTTTTTTTATTTAAAGCTGTAAGCATAGAGCATTCTCAAGTTTCCTCTTGACATGAAGAACATTTTGAATAGAATGAGAATAAGGAGATAAAACAGTTGTCTTTTCTATATGACACTATGACACTTCACGAAAAAACAATTTTCATAATCTAAACGCCAAAACCTAAATAAGTTCCAATGACAAAAATCCAGGACTCAAATCAGTTCGAGGAAGTAAATTTCTTACAATATAGTTGCTCCCCTTGACAAAGGGGTGTGAGGTGAATATCGTTAGATTGAGAAAACGCTTGAGAGACTTTTCTCTCTCCTGGATCGTCCAGATCCTCTATTGGCTCTTTCAAATTCTTCCAAGGTCCCTGGGGCTCCTCCTGGGAGGGATGATCGGTGAAGGCACATATTTCATCCTACCTCGCCAGCGGAAGAAGGCCCTTCTCCACCTCCAGTTGGCTTATGGAGAGACGAAGTCGAGAGAAGAGATCCGGAGGATGGGACACAGGGTCTTTATCGCCCTGGGAAAGAACCTGGTGGATGTTCTGAGGATTCCCAAAATCCACAAAGGGAATGTGGATGAGATTATTGAGGTAATGGGTATGGAACGGTTTGAGAGGACTTTTCAAAAAGGGAGAGGGATAATCGTCATTACAGCTCATCTGGGATGTTGGGAACTGATCTCCGTCTATTTCTCCCTCAAGGGGTATCCTGTCAATGTGATCGGTCGAAAACTTCCAGAGGAACGGATCAATGGAATATTACAAAAAGTACGGGAGGGAAAAGAGGTTCGGGTCATTGACCGGCATTCCTCCTTACGGGAAACAATGGAATGTCTAAGACGAGGGGAAACCCTAGGGATCCTGATGGATCAGAATAGTCGAGTGAAAGGTATCGAGATTGATTTCTTTGGAAAACCGGCCCACACTCCTACGGGACCGGTTCTCCTATCTCGAAAGACCGGCGCTCCTCTTCTCCCCTTGGCTATCCATCGGACCCGTAACAATCGCCATCGGATCGAAGTGGGCGAGGAAATCGAAGCAATGAAAAATAGAAGTCTGGGGAATGGACATTTTGAAAAGGTTTTGGAAGAAAGTACACGGGTCTGCTCGAAAGCCATTGAGTCCTTCATCCGTCAATACCCAACAGAATGGGTCTGGATGCATGAAAGATGGAGAAAAAGGCAGTGAAAATGAAAGAAGCACGAAGCACGATCGAAGGTCTCCAAAGGAGAAAGTTATTCCACGTTTCACGCATCTCGCTTCACGCTTTTATGCTTTTCATTTTTCTATTCGGATGTACGAAGGAGAAGACGGAGGAGAAGAAGGGGGTGGTGGAGGCCACTCAGGTGGCGGAGGAGTTTCAACTGACCGAAACGGATTATGGACGGAAGACCTGGACCCTTACCGCCGTGAAAGCCCTTGAGTTTGCAGAGATGATTGAAGTTCAAGAAGTTCAAATTGAATTTTTTGACCGAGAAGGAAAGCGAACCTCCACCCTTACCTCTGACAGGGGACAACTCTTCCATGATACAAGGGATATGAAAGCCCTGGGCAATGTCGTGGTCCTTGCAGAGGATGGCACCCGACTGGAAACGGACCAACTCCAGTGGGTGCAGGAACGAAACAAGATTGTGACGGAGTCTTCTGTCCGGATCACAAAAGGGACAACCATCATCACCGGGAAGGGGATGGAAAGCGACCCGGACCTCTCCCATATTGAGATTCAAGAGGAATTCCAAGCGGAAGAGATCAATGAAATATATAAGTAATTTCGTGCTTCGTGCCTCGCCCGGCCGAGGGCTTGGCGAAGGGGGAATCGGGGTTGGCTGCTTCGTGTTTCGTGGAGCGGGAGAAGGAGAGGATTGAACCCTCACCGGAACGGGAGTCTGCTGGATCGAGAATTACCTTGACGATTGAAGGATTTTCCAACTCCCCCTTTTTAAGGGTGGTGATGAGGGTCGCCATATTGAGGTTCGGGTCCTCTTCCATGGCAGCAATGAGAGAACGGACCGCCTTTGGGGAAAGAAGAGGTTCATCGCCCTGGATATTGATGGTGAACTCGCATGGAATCTTTTCAATGACCTCAGCGACTCGATCTGTTCCTGTGAGGTGGTCTGAGGAGGTCATTGCCACCTCTCCATCAAAACCCTTCACGACATCCCGAATCCTCTCGTCATCTGTTGCCACTAAAAGTCGGTGAAAACCCGCCTTCCTTGCCCTCTCATAAACATGTTGGATCACTGGTTTCCCCGCGAGGGGGACGAGAACTTTTCCCGGAAAACGAGTTGATGCATAGCGGGCAGGGATCACACCCACTACCCCATTCTTGATTTGTGAACTCCGAATTTTGAATTTTGAATTTTGAATTCTCCTTTCATCGCTCTTCATTCACTATTCTCCATTCACTTTTCACTGCTCTAGCTCTTCTTTTTCCTCCCTCTTCTAGGTTTTTTCTCCTCGGGAGATTCACCCTCCGGGCGCTGGGCTGACGCTTGTGCATCGTCTTCGGGTATGTCCGGGACCTTGCCTTCCTTGAGGACATCATAATAGGATGTTTCGGAGAGGATGATCCGCCTCGTCTCTGGGTTGACTTCGTGGAGAAGACAGGAGATCTCCTCCTCGACTACATATTTCTCAGCAGGACTTTTTCCCTTTCGCATCATATGGGAGAAGGGGACAAACCCAGTCAGTCCAGAACCCAGATCTACCAGAGCCCCTGAATCTAAGAGGTGGGAAATCTTTGCTGTGATCTCTGAGTGAAGGGGATGGGTCTCAGAAAAACTCAGTACCGGATCTGGTTTTGTCTGTTTCATCCCAAGGGAGATCCGCCTCTGCTCTTTATCGATTTGAAGAATTACCACCTCCACCTGATCTGCTTCCTTCACCTCCTCAGAAGGATGGGAGACCCGTTCCGTCCAGGACATATCCGAGACATGAATGAGGCCATCAATCCCGTTTTCAATCTCTACAAAGGCACCGAAATTGGTTAGGGTCTTCACCCTTCCAGTTGCAGTGGACCCAACGGGATGGCGTTCCTCAATCCCTTCCCAGGGGTCCGGCGTGGTTTTTCGAAAGGAGAGGGAGATCTGTTCCTTTTCTGGGTTCACATCGATCACCACGCAAGAGATCTCATCTCCAACGGAGAGGAGATCGGAGGGGTGGCGGATCCTCTGGGTCCACGAGAGTTCTGAGATGTGAATGAGACCCTCCACTCCCTTTTCCAACTCCACGAAGACCCCGTAGTCGGTGATGGAGACAACCTTACCCTTGATCGTCTTTCCCACTACATATTTCTCAGGGACTCTCTCCCAAGGTGGACTTGTCAGTTGTTTCATCCCAAGGGAGACCCGTTTACGTTCCTCATCAATTCCGATCACTTTCACAGAGATCTTCTGGCCCATAGAGAGGTGTTCAGATGGATGAATAACTCGACCCCAGGAGATATCCGTAATATGGAGGAGACCATCTACACCCCCCAGGTCAATAAAGGCCCCATAGTCGGTGATATTTTTTACAACCCCTTCGCGGATCTGTCCTTCCTCCAATTCTTCAAGAATTTCTTGCCTCATCTTATCCCTCTTCGCTTCCAGGATCTTACGCCTTGAGACTACGACATTCCTCCGCTTCCAGTTTAGTTTCAAAATGGAGAAATCGAAGTTCTCACCGACGATGGCATCCAGATCTCGAATGGGATGGAGGTCAATTTGAGAGCCAGGGAGGAATGCGTCTACCCCAAGGATGTCAACGATCATTCCCCCCTTCACCCTCCGGATAATCTTTCCCTGGATAGAACTCCCCTGATCATAGATCCCCTGGATATCTTCCCAGACTTTTAGGAAATCCGCCTTCTGTTTAGAAAGAACAGCTAAACCCTCTTCATCCTCTGTCGACTCGAGGTAGACCTCAATCTTGTCCCCTTCTTTCAATTGACCAGGATCCTTGAATTCCGAGAGGGGAATCACTCCCTCTGATTTGAGCCCCACATCCACAATGACCTCCCGCTTCCCTAATTTCACAATGGAGCCCTCAATTATTTTCCCTTCTTGTACAGATTTTAGGGTCTCCTCATAGAGACGGGATATCATTTCTTCGTCAAGATCTTGTTCTTCAATCACCTGAATTGGGTCATCTTCAGCCATTCTCTTGATTCCCTCCTTTCGTTAAAGTCAATTTCTAAATCCAAAACCACGATCCGTATAAGGCGGAATGGATTTGTTTAGAATTTAATGATTTGAATTTAGGACCTGCATTTCAGCAATTTTACCCATCACTTCCTCGCTCACAGTCTGAAACCTCTCCTTGATATTTGCAATTTTCATTTTGGACATTGTAATTTGTAAATCGAGGGGGGGGCCGAACTGGATACCCCATCTCTTTCTTCGAAGAAAGAGTGCCCGAATCGAATGATTGGAGCCTACAATACGTGCCGGGATAACCTGGGCACGGGTTTGGAGGGCGAGGAGGCCAAGACCCGGCTTGGGCGGCAGGAATTTTCCAATTCTGGACCGGGCCCCTTCCGGAAAGATGACAACCGCTTCTCCACTCTTCACAAGACCCGTAGCCCTTCGAAAGGCCTTACGATCGAAGCCCTTTGTTTTGAGGGGGATGGCATTGTACTGCCGCATGAGCCATGCGAATCCCTTTTTCCATTGGAAAAGACCATCCATGGCGAGATAGTGAACTTCTCGTTTTCTCACCGCCCATCCCACGAGGGGAGGGTCTAAATAGGAGAGGTGGTTGGAAGCGATGAGGAGGGGACCCGTGTCGGGGATGTTCTCCCTCCCCTTTACTCTGGCTCCAAGAAGCCAGTAAAAAATAACGTTGAGAACCCACCTCGCGAGAATCCACCTCCACTGTTTTCGAATTCGGAAGTTCAACTTTTTCTTCACAATTTCGAGGACCCTATTGATCTCCTCTTCAACGGTGAGATCTGTTGTGTCAATGAGGATGGCATCCGGGGCCTGCCGAAGGGGAGAGACTTTCCTTTCGCTGTCGAGGCGATCCCTTCTGGCAAGATCAGCCTCTACTTGTTGGAGAGAGAGGTGGATGCCTCTTTCCGTAAGTTCCTTCTGTCTCCTTTTTGCCCTTGCCCGTAGGGAGGCATTAAGAAAGATCTTCACCTCCGCCTTCGGGAAGACGACTGTACCCATATCCCTGCCTTCACAGATTATCCCATTACGAATTTCATTGACCATTTTCCTCTGGAGTTCGACCATCTTCTCTCGGATCCGGGGATAACTTGAGACGAGAGAGACCCTTTGATCGACTTCAGGGGAGCGGATGGCTAAAGTCACATCCTCTCCATCCAAGAAAATTCTGGTTACTGGATTCTGGTTACTGGATTCTGGGTTCTGCATTCCGCGTTCTGCATTCGCCATTCGGATTTCCATCCTTGTCTCTTCCACCATTCGTGATATGGCGCCCGGGTCTTCCAACCCGATTTGGGTCTTGAGAGCCTTATAGGTAATGGCACGATACATTGCCCCAGTATCCAGATAGGCAAAGCCCAATCTCTGAGCCACCTCTCTTGCGGTGGTAGACTTTCCAGATCCTGCCGTACCGTCAATGGCGATAATCATACCTGAAAGATTACTGGTTAAATGGTGATTCTCCTACTCTTAGGCTTGGCAGGTAAGCAACGGAGATCCTGGCCTGACGCCAGGACAGGCTTCGATTCGGTAATTGGATAAATAATTAACCATCTAACTATTAAACCATTTTTTATCCAGGAATGCAAGGATTTTTA
>JADFOU010000092.1 GCA_022562655.1 candidate division TA06 bacterium | reverse complement strand
GATAATCTGCTTCATTCTTCACCGTTGAGTTGAGAAAGGCATAAGGAGAATGCTTTGGTACGGCTTCATATTGCATATCGGGCTTAAACTGGTCAATGGCGATAGTGAATTTCTGACGTGAACCATCACTGGATACTTCTTTACGTTCATCAATTTCAAACAGAACGGATGTCCCCGAGGCACGTACTTGAGCCATCTCTATTCTGGCAATATTTCTTATCTTTTCTTCAGGAGCTGTAGCATCCCCTGCCGATTTCCCATTAAAATCGTCTTGAATGCTCGATTGTCTCGATTCCTTCATTTTGGCAGCATATCGATGCGAGGGGAAGAAATTCAATGCCCAGAGATTCAAATCCGGAACTCGACCTCGAATGGCAGGTCTTGCGGTGGAGAGGGTGATCTTGGCTTCTGGCCAATCCTCTCCAGTTTTCTGCCAGACCTCTCCATAATATCGAAGTTCAACCTTGTGAGGATTTCCGACGACCCGGGCATCGTATGACGGACGCCATCCGGCTCCAGAAACCACATAAGAGATATCCAGTTCAAACGTACCCCCTCTAAGAGCCTCAAGGCTTACGATGACAGAGTTTCTTGATAGGGCTCGCGTAGATCGGATCTGTTGAAGTTCTCGTTGAAGGAGATTCAGTTTACTTGTGAGTTCCCTCTGTTGAATCTCAAGTTTCTGTATCTCTTGATTCGCAAAGGCCATTCCTTCGTAAAAGAAATCGAGAAGCTGCTGATATTCTACGACATTGGGTCTCTTTGTGGAGAGTTCTTTTGAAATCTGATCTCCAGAGAGGACCTGAATCGAAGAAAGGAAATTCTGCTGACTTTTTCGGCTCTTGATCAAATCCTGAATTCCTCTCTTTTTATCCTCGAGCGTTTGGATTTGATTCTCCAAATCTCGAACCCTCGCTTCTCCGCTTTTTTCCAAAAAGGTTTTTTTCACCTCAAGTCCAGTAATGGTAACCCTCGCCTGACCCTTTCCAGAGGTCCTGACGGATTCCTCAAATATTTTCTCGGGTAGATCCTGAAATACTACCTGGTATTCTTTCGGTTCCAATGTGATTTGAGCAGTCCGCGTCACCATCGCCCTGTCCTCGTAGACTGTAACCGAAGTGATCTGGGAGAGAGGGGAGAGGCGATTCTGGATAGTAGCGTTGGCAAGTTGTGGAACTATCCAGAGCAACGAGAATATCACAACTTTTTTCATTTTTTCCTCCGTTCGCTATACTCGCTTAATTAATAAAGCGGGAAAGGTGACAGAATAGTAACTTACAAGAAGTTTTACTGAAAAATTTTGTTCAATTCTTCCTCGGAAAATTCTTCCTTGCCTTCGTCTTCAATCTGAACTGCAATATCTCCAACATTGAAGAGGACTCTTTCACCCAAGGAGATATATTCGCCCAGGGTGTCGTCTCTCTCCATCAGCTGAAAGTAGGCTCTGCTGAATCTCTTGACCTCAATCACTTTGCGATCTTTGCTGAACTCAGTGTCCACCCAGTTCCCTCTTTTGTTGAAGAAAGCCCTTTCTCTTCTCTGAGCCACACCGGTGATCTTCCTTTGTTTTCCCTGAGCATCGTAGTACGTGCTCGCAGGGACTTGGGCACTTTTTTGGAGGGATCTCATATTTGACGACTGGTTGACCGCCCAACCTCCTGTTTGGGAAGCTGCCGCTCTACTCAAATTCTCTTTAGCCTCTAACTGTAAATCCCGCATGGCCACCCTCTCATCTACTTCCACTAAGAAGGATGTGTATTCGGTCATGACTCCGTATTTCTTGGAGAGTCTTACAATCTCATCTACCAATTCTTTATTTTCACCGTGGGATCTGATCTCCTCGATCAGGTAACCGATCTTTCTTGAGGCCCAGAGTCTGGGGATGAAATTGTACTTCTCATCACGTTTTGGAAAGTTTCCTTTGTATGTGAAGTCTCTTCTCTCTCCATCGGTCATTCCCGTCAAAAGAACCCTTGCTTTCCCACTCCCTTCATAATCTACCAAGCACTAAAAGCTGAGAGCCATGGAACAGATCTGGTAGAACCTTTGGATAGACCTCAGTCACTTTGATCTTACCAAAGTTGAGGTTGAGGTCGGTGAGGACAGGGTTAGCAATTTTGGTATAGAAATTGGAGATCTTCACTTCGATATCCTCTTCAGGTCTCACATACTCTGAGGTTCCTTGGTTCTCGGTTGCCAACCTGTCTAAGAACCGGGTATTGACATCATAACCCACTCCAAAGGCAAAGACCTTGGATGAACCCTGGCTTTCACTCTCCACATTTTCAAGGATAGTCGGGATGTTTGTCTCACCCACAGTGGGGAGTCCGTCGGTGAGGAATATTATGAAACTTGTCCTCTTACTGTTCTCGAGGTGCTGTAATGCGGTGAGGAGGGCATGATTGATGTCTGTGCCGCCAGCCGCTTCGATCCCCCTCACAAATTTTCTGGCTTGCTTGATATTCTCCTGTGATGCATTCATCAGCATTTCCTCATAAACTCTCACCTCATCGCTGAAACTGATCAGGCTGAACTTGTCGGTTGAATTTAGGTTGTTAAGGCAGAAGAGAAGGGCAGACTTCGCCTGTTCGATTTTCTCCCCGCTCATGGATCCAGAGCGGTCCAGGACGAAGACGATATCCTTTCCAATGATTTTGGTCTTAGAGAGGACAGTACTGGGTGAGATCATCCCAAGGAAGAATCCCTTGTCTCCTTTCTCCCGATAGGTCAACAGGTTGAGTCCAAGATCTTCTTTTGAAACCGTGTAGTATAAGAGAAAATCCCTGTCTGGCTTGGAGTCTTTCTCTGTATAGTGTATCTCAACTCGGTGATCACCCTTTCTTTTGACGTCAATTTCGTGGGTTGGGGAGTAGACCGATTTTATCGGTGATTTCGAAGAGAGGGTAATGGTAAGATTCACCTCCCTGATAGGGTCTAAGGAGCATCGATATTCGCTGAGTCCATTGTCCATCTTGAGGATTTCCTCATATTCTAAACTCACCCTTTTTTCTCCCCTTGCAGGTATAGGATAGATCCTTGCCCTGAAAGCCCCCCTTCCCGCATACTCGAGTAGCCCAGGGTCTTTCATTCTCCTCACAATCTCCTCGTAGATCTTTCTTGCCTCATCCTTATCTAAAATCTCCCCCTTCAGTTCCTCACCTCCAACCCACATAGAAAATTTGGAGATATTTGCATCCTCTGGAATTGGAAAGATGTAAATCCCCTCCACATCCCGAGAATATGGGTTGATGAAAACCTGATCCACCTTTGTCCTGGCGATCTGATTTTCGATTTCAATATCCACAGAGTGATATTTGATTGACAGTGCAGGTGGATATAGAGCACCTGGCTTTGGAGGCACGGGGATGATCATCCCACTGGCAAATGAGAGCGGAGTTCCGAGAAGCCAAGTGAGCCCGATTGTAAGAACTATTTTTTTCATTGTCATTCTCCTTTTATTAGATGTGTCACCCGCCTGAGGCGGGTGGCGGCTAGCGTTATATTTACTTATCACTACGCTGCCTGCGAAAATTGAGATCCAAAGATGAGTCGTGAAGAGGAATCACCCTCCTGGGGAATAGGTCTAAATGAACCACCTTTTCTTTGAAGATCAAGGCCGAGCCGAAAATCGAAGGCGAAGTGATCTCCACAGCTTTGCCTACACCGTTTGTCTCTCCTCTGGTAGTTTCGGCTTCCAACGTCTCCCTGATGAAGTCCCTCACCTTCCTCCGGGAGGGGGAACCGCCATGAAAAGGACGATCTATGACATCCAAGACATACGACCTCAAAAGTTTAGGCCAAAGCTTCTCAAATACCCGGGGACTGGAAAAGAGGTCACAGACCAGTATCCGATCTCCTGCGACAGCAACCACTCCATAGATATTTCGGGCGATATCGGGTACACGACTCAGCTCATCGTAGTAGGGTTGGATGTTCGTTTGGACATCTTTGTCCTCCAAGATTTTACTAAAGGCTTGGGTAGGGGAAGGTTCCACCTTCAGTGAGTATCTCTTTCTCTCGACCTCTCTCCAGACCCTATCCTGACTTTTTGTCACCCTTGCCAATTCCCTCATCCGGATGTGGGCGGATTCCCCGATGCTGTCGAAGTATTTGCTTTCTTGAGTCCATCTTCCCTGTTCGATGCAGTAGACCTGCAAACGCACTTTACGGCTCTGCGGCGGGAGGAGGCAGTCGTAAGAAACCATTCTGTCCTGCTTACTGCCGGTAATGAGTTCTCCAGTCATAAGAAATACATAATGCTTGGAATTGTTTTGTGCTAAGACCTCATTCACGATTCCATCCCCGAGTTCGGTAATCATGAGGTCTCCTCTTCTAACCGCTTCGTCGAGGGTCAAATAGTGAATTTTGTCTCCATACTTTTTTAGAGAAAGGGGAAATATCGTGAGGTTCTTGTACTGAAGTGGCTTTTCAACGTGGATGATTTCAATCAACTTTTCGATCGGATGATCTTCAACCCATTCAAGGGTAAAGCCTTCTTCAGGTCCTGAGATTTTAAAAATTGTGAGGAATGTCGTGAGCATAAGAATTCTGAAAGACATATTTTCCTCCTCTTTTTATTTTGATTGCTTCTACCCTATTTACTCTGTAAGATTGAAAAAATTCCCGAAAATTTTATTTTTTTGGGAATTTTCTGATTCTCCCCTATAACCGGAGAAATTAGACGGTAGACCAAAGAGAAGAGACTTTAGTCCAATATCTGAGAGGTGGGGGACACAGGGTAAGGGTTTGGTGGGTGATGGGGGGGCTTTCGTTGTGGGAGAAGAAAGTAAAGAACTATTTCAACCTATTTAAATCCCTCTCAAGTACAATCCTTCGACGGTTGTATATTTCCGCTGTTCTACTTTCCCTTAAAAACTTAATGTACATTTCGTTTACGGTGATTGCTTGGTTGATATCTTCTTTCTTTTGGGTAAGTTTGGACAGTTCGTAGGCATTGTCTGCAAAATATCGATAAGCATCGGGGATTAATTCACTCTCTTGATAGGTTTCGACAAAAGATCGCCACAGTTCTGCTTTTCTTCTCAGGGTCTTCTCATCCATAGCAGTATCCCGAGTGGCACTCTGAATCAAGTTGATTTGGAATTGAGCAGAGGGAGCGAGTTTTTCATTTTGCTCGATAACCTGGTAGTAATTCTTGATCGCATCCTCATAATCGCCTCTGCTCTGTTGAGAAAGGGCGAGCTCAAAATTTTCCACATCCGATAGAGAGAGTATTTTGATGTAGCGGCGTGGGGCAGGCTTTAGCTTCGCCGCTACCCTTCGACGAGGTCGCTCGTCAGCCTCATCGCTATAGATTGCTACCCCTTCTCCCGTTTCAGCCACCTTGGCTTTGGAAGGTGGAGGCTCCGAGGGTATATCTTGGGCTAAAAATTCTTCCTGAAGAGGTTCCTCTGTTTCTATCTCGGAGACCTCTTTCTCCTCAAGTATTGGAACCGGAGGCGCCTCTTTTAGAGGCTCAGAAGTTTTATCTCCAAAAGCAATCTGGTCTTCTTGAAGGAGACCCTCAACCCCTGACTCGGAAACTTTTTTCTCCTCAAGAGCTGTAACCGGTGGAGCCTCTTTAGGAAGACCCGAAAGCCGATCTTTTAGTGCAGCAAGGTCTTCCTTAAGGAGTTCTCCAGTTTCTAAGTCGGTGGCTTCTTTCTCCCTAAATGTCGGAACCGAAGATTCCTCTTTGGGGGAGAGGAGGGTGAGGGGGAGTTCAGCCTCTCGCAGTCTTTCTGTCCCCCTCTCCTCGTTGAGAAATTGCCTCCCGACCAAAAGGACCAAGATCACCACGGCAAAGGTTGAGATCAGTTTGAGACGGCCAGGACTCTGGACAAGAATATTCTTTAGTCTTGATAATCTCCCTTCTTCTTCCTCAAGGATGATTCTGCTTCTGATCCTCCCAGAAAGGGTCTTCCAATACTCTTCTCCGGGTTCAGGGACCTTAGACGACCTTGCCAACTGGTCAAGTGCCTTCAGTGTATTGAGTTCCTCTGAACACTCCTGACATCCCTTCAGGTGTTCTTCGACCAGCCTTCTCCTCTTTTCGTCAAGTTCACCATCCAGATAGGCGCTCAGAAAATTCTTGACTTGCTTGTGAAACATCGAAAAAGCCTCCAAAAGTTGGTGAAGATGTAATTCTCCTACACTTGGGTTTCTCCTACATATAAGCCTGGCTGTTAGGAAACGGAGATCCCTGGCTGTCGCCAGGACAGGCTTCGATTCAGTTAAATTATTAGATAGTAAAAGGTTATATGAGTAAATTTAAAGTTTCTCAAGAACTTCCTTCAGTCTCTCCCTGGCTCTGTTCAATCTCGACATTACAGTCCCTTTGGGAATCCTCAACACCTTCGAGATCTCCTCATAGCTCAGATCCTCATGAGCCCTGAGGACGAGGACGGCCTTCCATTTTGGAGGAAGTGCGTCTATGGCATTTTCCAGTCTCTTCATTTTTTCCACTTCCATGAGAGATTTCTCTGGATTGGAGTGAGGGTTCTCTCTTCCTACGGGTTCGCGAATCTCTCTTTCATCGGACAGCCGGATCTGGCGCTTGCTCTGCTTAAGATGGTTCATGCAAATGTTTACAGCAATCCTGTATATCCAGGGGTAGAATGGATAACCCTCTTTGAACTTATTCATGGCATGATAGGCCTTTACAAAGGCATCCTGAACGACCTCATCGGCCAAGTCATGATCTCTGACCATTTTGAGGGCTAAATAGTAGATCTTTTTCTGATACCGTCGGACGAGCTCATCGAACCCCCCCATGTCCCCAGCCTTTACCCTCGAGATGAGCTCCCCATCAGAAGTTTGCTCTATCTCTCCTTCCTCCTTCATAGTATACAATTTTCAGACTGAAAATATTCCTGTTTACGAGAATGGGAGGTTTTCTTCATAATTTGAACAGGTTTCTGGCAGCAAGTCCCTCCTCCCAATCCTCAGTCTGAATCCACTCTTTTCTGAAAAGATCAGAGAAGACAACCTGCTGATTATTCTTATGGAATTTACTCTTTTTTTCAAGGAATTTCAAGGATTTACTCACCGTTGCCGGCGAGCATAAGAAATAAAGGAGAGGGGACTTCAAAGGGTATTCTATCTCCCTCTCGATTCGAGGGAAGAGCGGTTGGGTCGCCAGGAGGGGGGGACGACTCCCGGGAAGTAAACACGGGTGAGGAGGGATGCCCGGCGGAGGGTGAACTCGCCATATCGGTCGTTTACACGATCCATCGCCCAGAGGAGATCGAGTTCCCTCCTCTCTTCGGGGAAGAGGGGGAGTTGGTCTGCCTGAACGAGTTGGGAGACGGAGATCCCGACGAGACGGATCGGCATTCGAAGTCGGAGGGTCTTCAGAATCTCTACCCCGGCTCGATAGATGGTGTAGCCGCCGTCCATGTGCCTTTGAAAGGTTCTGTGGCGGGTGAAGGTCTCAAAATTGGTATAGCGGAGGGTGAGGGCGACGGTCCTTCCCTGAAACCCTCCCTTCCGAAGTCGGCGCCCCACCTGCTCGGATAACTGGAGGATGACCCGTTGGATCTCTTTCTCTTTCAGGATATCCAGGGGCAGGGTGACGCTGTGTCCCATGGATTTGACCTCTTCTTCATGATAGTAGGGGGATACCTGGCTTGACCCATTTCCCTTTCCCATCTCATGGAGCTGCCATCCAATAATGCCGAACTTCCTCATGAGGAGATCCGCGGATGCCCTTCCCAGATCTCCACAGGTCTGGATCCCCAGCCTCCCAAGATGATTTGCC
>JADFOU010000091.1 GCA_022562655.1 candidate division TA06 bacterium | reverse complement strand
GGGCCCCGTCCCCGGCCTCAAACCTGGGCTGACTGTGAACTCTTTGACGGTGTCGTTACTCCGGCCACCTTCGATCCACGGAGAGATCCATTCGACGAACTCTATGCGGGCGGGGATGGCTTCAGGAACGGAAAGCCTCTGATATCGGAGTCTAAGCCCGGGGATGCTGACTACAATGGGGGAAGGTGGCATTTGAATGTCTTAAAGGATGGTGTACCTGCCGATAAGTACAAGAATGCGGGCGCCTGCAGGGTGGAAGATTTGGACCTCAGTGACTTTCGGTCTACCGACCAATATTTTGAGTGCCCTCTTCTTCCCAGACGTGGGAGAAACTAATACCCTGTAGCAAGAACTCAGACGGCTTTTAAGACAAAGGGCCCTTCCAAATGGAAGGGTTCTTTGAATTTTTGTGAGGAGAACAGAAGTTAGTACTTCACCAAAGAGATTGATTCTTTTGGAAAACGAAAGTTTTCGAAATTGATCTATGGGCGTATTTCTATACGCCTCTTCTTTTCTCCAAAAAAGGTTGAAATTGCCCTTTATTTTTGGTATATTAAGAATCAAAGAGATATCATATTAAGGAAATTCTATGTTCGGAAAGATCTTCAGTAAAGTATTAGGCTCAAAGAATGAGCGGGAGTTGAAGAAACTCCACCCCATGGTGGAGATCATCAACCGGGAATTTGAGAAACTGAAGAACCTCACGGATGAGGAACTCCCGAAGAAGACGGAAGAGTTCAAGTCCCGCCTCGCCCAAGGAGAAACCCTGGATGATCTCCTTCCTGAGGCTTTTGCCCTGGTAAAGGAGACGTGCCGCAGACTCTTGGGAAAGTCCTGGTCGGTTTGTGATATTGAGACGGCTTGGGCAATGGTCCCCTTTGATGTCCAGTTGATGGGTGCCGTCATCCTCCACCAGGGGAAGATCGCCGAGATGGCAACGGGTGAAGGAAAGACCCTAGTGGCAACGATGCCCCTCTATCTCAATGCCCTTGCGGGAAAGGGAGCCCACTTGATCACCGTAAATGACTATCTGGCTCGCAGGGACAGGGAGTGGATGGGGAAGGTCTATGAATTCCTCGGACTCACCTTGGGGTGCATCCATATGGGGATGGAGCCTGAGGAAAAAAGAGAGCAGTATCACTGCGATATCACCTATGGAACCAATAATGAGTTTGGCTTCGACTTCCTCCGGGACAATATGGCAATCCGAGAGGAGGATCAGGTTCAGCGTGGGCATTATTATGCCATCGTGGATGAGGTGGATTCCGTCCTTGTTGATGAAGCCCGAACCCCTCTCATCATCTCCGGTTCTGTGGAGCATTCGACTCAGCAGTTCGACCAGTTGAAACCCATTGTGGCGCGGGGTGTTCACCAGCAGACCCTCCTCGTCAATCAACTCGTAGCCGAAGGGGCAAAGCTTTTCGAGGAAGGGAAAGAAGAGAAGGCGGGTTTGCAACTTCTTCAGGCTCGAAGGGGAGCCCCCAAGAATAAGCGGCTCTTGAAACTGGAACAGGAGCAGGGGGTGAAGAAACTGATTGAGAGGACGGAAATGGATTTGATACGGGACAAGAAACTCCACGAGCTGGATGAGGGGCTCTTCTTTGCCATTGATGAGAAGGGGCACACTGTGGACATCACCGAAAAGGGAAGAACCGCCTTCGCTCCGAAGGACCCGGACACCTTCATCATCCCCGACCTCTCCACAGGCCTCAAAGAGATTGACGATAATCCAAAACTCTCTTCGAGAGAGAAGGCGGTAGAGAAGGAAAACCTCTACCGAGCTGTGGCTGAGAAGACGGATAAGGTTCATAGTATTCAGCAGTTGCTCAAAGCCTATTCTTTATACGAGAAGGATGTGGAATATGTGTTGCAGGATGGGAAGGTGTTGATTGTGGATGAGTTTACGGGGCGGCTCATGCCGGGTCGGCGCTACTCGGAGGGGCTCCACCAGGCGATTGAGGCGAAGGAGGGGGTCCGGGTGGAGGGAGAGACCCAGACCTTTGCCACCATCACCCTCCAGAACTACTTCCGGATGTATGAGAAACTCGCCGGAATGACTGGAACAGCGGAGACGGAAGCCCATGAATTCTGGGAGATCTACAAATTGGATGTGGTGGTCGCCCCAACCCACAAACCCATGGTCCGCAAGGAATTTGACGATGTCATCTATAAGACCCGGCGGGAGAAGTATAACGCGGTGATCAATGAGATTGAGGAGTGCCATAAGAGGGGTCAGCCGGTTCTGGTGGGGACGGTCACTGTGGATGTCTCGGAGACCCTTTCAAGGATGCTGAAACGGAGAAAGATTCCCCATTCCGTTTTGAATGCCAAGCAACACCAGAAGGAGGCGGAGATTGTCGCCCATGCCGGGGAGTTCGGCAGGGTGACCATCGCAACCAATATGGCAGGACGAGGGACGGATATCAAACTGGGGAAGGGGGTGGTGGAGGTGGGAGGGCTCCACATCTTGGGGACGGGACGGCATGAGGCTCGGAGGATTGACCGGCAGTTGCGGGGTCGTAGCGGTCGCCAGGGGGACCCAGGGTCAAGCCGGTTCTACCTCTCCCTTGAGGATGACCTGATGCGACTCTTTGGATCGGATCGCATTTCCGGCGTGATGGATCGGATGGGGGTTCAGGAAGGGGAGGCGATTGAACACCGCTTCGTCACCAAGGCCATTGCCAACGCCCAGAAGCGGGTGGAGGGGTTCAACTTTGACATCCGGAAGAGGCTCCTCGAATATGATGATGTGATGAACAAACAGAGGGAGGTCATCTATGACCTGAGAAATGAGACTCTAAGAGGAGGGAATCTAAAGGATCGGGTAATCGAGATCTTTGAAGAGGTGATTAATCGCCTCATCGAGAGCCACACGGATCCCAAGCAATATCCAGAGAACTGGGACTGGGAGGGGCTCCGGGGGGAGTTTCAGAGGTCCTTTCTCATTGATTTCAAGATAGAGGACCGGCAATCCATTCAACAGGAAGACCTTCGGAAGCGTCTCCTCGAACTCGTTCGCTTCTCCTATGAACGGCGGGAGGAAGAGATCGGTACTGAGGCGTTGCGAGAGCTGGAGCGGAGGGTGGTGCTCTTCACCATTGATGCTCGGTGGCGGGACCACCTCTATGAGATTGATTCCCTGAAGGAGGGGATCGGGCTCCGGGGCTATGCCCAGAAGGATCCCTTAGTAGAATACAAACATGAATCCTTCAAGACGTTTGAACAACTTTTGGATACCATCAACAACGAAGTCACAAGTCTTCTCTATCGAATCCAGGTCAAGCCCCCGCCGGAGTCACGAAGGGCCCCAGCGGCTGTGCGCGCGTATAAGCCAGAGGCAGTAGGAGCGCGAGTCGCCGCAGAAGCCACTCAAGTCATGGCAGGGGCTTCTCCCAGGGGAAGGGCAGAATCAGCGGAAGGAGGGGAGGAACCCCTCGTTCAGACCTTTCGGAGAGAGGCACCCAAAGTAGGGCGAAACGATCCCTGTCCCTGTGGGAGCGGGAAGAAGTTTAAGAAGTGTCACGGACGGGGGGAGTAAAGAAAAGGTTTTGCGGGAGAAGAGTGAGGGGCGTATGGGATACGCCCCTATTTCATTGAAAATTTAGGGATGAACTCTCTCAGAACCGATACTGATACCCCAATTCCATTCTTGTATTCTCAGTAGGGAAGTTGTAGATTTCACTGTCATCTGACCAGTTGAATTGCAGGCCTTGAAGGTAGTGAGGAAGGCCGAGCAGTTTAACGATCCCATCGGATTGAATTCCCCACCCCCATGTCTTGCCGATTCGATAGCCCGTGATATCTTTAAAATTTCCATTTCGATAAGAAGCCGTTTCGAAGAATGTGAATTCTATCCCTGAGGACTTCCAAGAGGGGTCAACATCTCCCACAAGGATGAATGTGCGGTCAAGGGCATAGGTCACTTGGACAATCGTATTATTGATTTCATTCAATTGAATCTTGCCCAATCTCTGCTGATATGCAACCCCCCACCGGAGGGTGCGGGGAAGAGGATCGGAGCCTAACCCGCTGAACTCCAAGTCTGGACCTAAGTTTTGCAATGAAAAACCTGCCCGGATCATCGGGATGAGATCTAAAAGATCCTTCTCCTCTACTAAAGATTCCAATAGGCTGGTTGGGGTGAATAATAAAAGGGAGAAGTCAAAGGCAATGGTATTGGCATCTCCTTTGGCTCCCGGAATTCCCAACACTTCTTCGAGGACCCAGTCAGGAGCTAGATATTGGCGTATAAACTTTCCTCCCACTCCAAGGCTCACACCTTCTAAAACCTCCACTCCATAGCTCAACTTCACTGCAAGGTCGTAGGTATTATAAGTGGCAATGGGAATTCCCTCTTCAGTAACAGCGGTAGTCTTCCCTGTGTTGAGATAGATCATATTCACCCCAATGACACCTCTTTGAGGAAGAGGGTAAACCACTCCTAAAAAGTCATAGGTCAAATCGGATGACAGCCCAGGAAGCCAGTTGGAGTGCATCCCCGTAATATTAAAGGAAGTCTGATTCGCCAGTCCCGCATCATTATAATAGGTCGCAAGGGCATCATCAGCGATGGCCGTAAAAGCACCCCCCATGCCCGTTGCTCGAGCACCCGGGAATATCATGAGGAATATAGCTCCGGCTTCGGATGCACCCCCAAAGGTGAGGGACGGATTGAAAAACAATAAGGTCAGTATAGTAGAGATAACGACCGAGGGTCTCATCTTTTCATAGGAAAAGGGTTTTACGACCTCACCTCCAACTCAGACAGGAGAGAAAACCAGCGCAGGCTAAAACCTGCGGCTACCCCATCTCTTTTCAAAATAAGGTAGCCGCAACCCGCCTTAGGCGGGTTGCGATACGTTTCCAAATTATCGCCTTGCAGAAAGATCTTTCCGAAGAAACTTACCCGTATACGAAGAGCGGTGTTTGGCGACGTGCTCGGGTGTCCCGGTTACCACGATCTCTCCCCCTTCATCCCCGCCTTCAGGGCCTAGATCAATCAGATAGTCGGTGGATTTGATCACATCCAGATTGTGTTCAATGATAAGGACGGTATTCCCCTTCTCCACCAGACGGTCCAGGACCCGTAGGAGCATCTTCACATCTTCAAAATGGAGACCTGTTGTGGGTTCATCCAGAATGTATAAGGTCCGCCCCGTCGACACTTTGGAGAGTTCCTTCGCCAGTTTCACCCGCTGGGCTTCCCCACCCGAGAGGGTCGGTGCGGGTTGACCCAAATGAACATAACCCAACCCCACATCATAGAGGAGTTGGAGTTTCCGCTTGATGAGGGGGATCTTATCAAAATGATTTAAGGCTTCTGTTACCGTCATCTCAAGGACATCGGAGATAGACTTCTCCTTGTAGGTGATCTCCAGGGTCTCCCGGTTGAACCGTTTCCCTTTGCAGACCTCACAGGGGACATAAACATCCGGGAGGAAGTGCATCTCAATCCTGACAATCCCATCCCCCCAGCATGCCTCACATCTCCCCCCCTTCACATTGAAACTGAATCTCCCGGTGCGATATCCCCGAACTTTGGATAGGGGGAGTTGGGCGAAAAGGTCCCGGATGGGGGTGAAGAGACCGGTATAGGTGGCGGGATTGGAACGAGGGGTCCTCCCAATGGGAGACTGGTCGATGTTGATCACCTTGTCAATATGCTCAAGCCCTTGAATCGCCCTATGCTTTCCCACAGGGTGGCGGGAGTGGTGGAAATGCCTCATCAGCCCACGATAGAGAATATCGTTCATCAGGGTAGACTTTCCAGAGCCCGAGACCCCGGTGATGCAGACAAAGAGACCCAGGGGAATTTTGACATCGATCTTTTTTAAATTATTCGCTTCAGCTTTCAAAATCGTAAGAAATACTTCCGTCGGCTGCCGTCTTTTCTTGGGGACTTCAATCCGTTCCCTCCCGGAGAGATACCTTCCGGTGAGGGATTTCCCATTCCTGGAGATGAAAGAAGGACGCCCGGTCGCCACGACAGTCCCTCCCTTCTCTCCAGCCCCCGGCCCTAAATCAATTACATGATCGGCAGAGAGGATGGTCTCCTTGTCATGTTCGACCACCACCACCGTATTCCCCAAATCCCGGAGGTTGAGAAGGGTATCCAGGAGCCTTCGGTTGTCCCGGGCATGGAGACCAATAGAGGGCTCGTCTAAGATATAGGTCACCCCCACTAAACCAGACCCGATCTGGGTGGCGAGGCGGACTCTCTGCTCCTCACCGCTGGAAAGGGTCTCCGTGATCCGATCCAGGGTGAGATAGTCCAATCCGACATTGACGAGAAACCTCAGTCTTGCTCCGACCTCCTTGATCACCTTTGCGGCAATCAGTTCCTCCCGCTTCGTCAGTTTCAATTTTCTGAAATATACCTTCGCATCCTTCACCGTCATCTGAACTACATCGTGGATAGACCTCTTGGCAATCTTTACGGCTAGGCTCTCCTTTTTGAGACGGCTCCCCTTGCACTCTGGGCAGGGCTGTATCGTCATATACCGCTCGATCTCTACCCGCGTCCAATCGGAAGAAGTCTCGTGGTATCGCCGCGACAGATATGGAATCACCCCCTCAAAATCTGACGAGGATCGGCTTCCATAGAGAAGTACCTCCCTTACTTTCTTGGGGAGGGATTCATAGGGGGCCTCTAAATCAAAGCGATACTCCTGGGCGAGGTCTTCTAATTTCTCAGTGAGATGGTAACTCGGCTCTCCCCAGGGTCCTATCGCCCCCTCCAAGATGGAGAGTTCTGGGTTGACAATGAGGAATTCTGGTTCCAGGTTCATCTGCGTTCCCAAACCTTTACATTCTGGACAGGCACCGTAGGGGCTGTTAAAGGAGAAGATACGGGGAGAGATCTCTTCATAGGAGATGCCACAGTCCAAACAGGCAAAGTGTTCACTGAAAAGGAGGTCCTTTTTGCTTTGCAGGTCTCCAATTCTCCCATCCGCCTCTGCAATCATCATCCCCTCCCCCTCCCGGAGGGCTGTTTCCACGGAATCGGCAAGACGGCTTCGGATCTCCGATTTCACCACCAAACGGTCCACCACCACCTCAATCGAATGCTTTTTATACCGTTCCAGTGTTGGGGGGTTGTCTAAATCATAAAATTTGGGTTGTGCCCTCTCCGTCTTTACCCTCACACGGACATACCCTTTTCTCTTCGCCCGCTCAAAAACATCTTTGTGCTCCCCCTTCTTTCCCCGGATGAGGGGGGAGAGGATTTGGATCTTTGTCCCTTGGGGAAGGTCTAAGAGAGTGTCCGTAACCTTTTGGGGAGTTTGAGAGGCGATCTCCTTACCGCAGCGATAACAATAAGGTTTTCCGATTCGGGCAAAAAGGACCCGGAGGTAGTCGTAGATCTCCGTCACCGTAGCCACAGTGGACCGGGGGTTTTTGGAGGCTTTCCGCTGGTCAATGGAGATCGCAGGTGAGAGTCCTTCAATGGAATCCACATCAGGTTTTTCCATCAAGCCCAAGAATTGGCGTGCATAGGCAGAGAGGGACTCTACATACCTCCTCTGCCCCTCCGCATAGAGGGTATCAAAGGCAAGGGAGGACTTCCCGGAACCCGAGAGACCCGTGATCACGACAAACTGGTCCCGGGGGATCTCCACATCTATGTTTTTTAGATTATGGACCCTCGCACCCCGGATGGTGATCTTTTCTTTGAACATCTTTCATACTTTTGTAGGGGCGAACTCGCGTGTTCGCCCTTGGAAGGGTTAGGCAGACATCCCGCCTTGGCGGGACCCCTACAGATTTATCGTCCTTTTTCTGATAATTTCATAGACTCCTCT
>JADFOU010000090.1 GCA_022562655.1 candidate division TA06 bacterium | reverse complement strand
GATATATTCTCAAAGGGCAACCCTAATCTAGAGGTAGAGTCAGAGATCGCTTATGAGATGAGGATAGAGTCTACACTCCTTGAGCCGGTCCTATTGATCGCCTCCGCCTTCAGAAGGGATGTGGAGGATATGATCGCTTGGGCACCTTTGGGTGAGGGTGGAATTTGGCAGCCTGAAAATATAGATCGCTTTGCAGTCAATGGAGGGGAGTTGGAGGTGGCCGTTAGCCCTATCGATAGGATTACCATTGGGACTAAGGCAACCTATCTCTCCGCCAAACAGACGAGGAAGGAACTTGTCTATGATGATGGAGTAACGAAACAATTTCAAGATAATACCCGAGACGCGGCTTTTCTCCCAAAAGTTACAGTTACCGGTGATGTTACCTACAGAATCCCTTCTGGTTTTCTTGCCAGAATGGAAGGGAGATATGTAAGCAAACGGGTCAACTACTATAACAATTACAGTAATTATCCAGAGATTCAAACGGTAACAAAGGAACTTTCTCGTGTTTTTCTCCTTGGATCAAGAGTGAGCCAGGAAGTCATTGAGGGCTTAGAGGTCTTCATTCATGGTGAAAACCTTTTGGATCGGGAATACAGTGAACAATTTGGATTCACTATCCATGATAGAGATTTTCCGCGACCAGGCAGAACCTTCACCTTTGGTCTGAAGGCTTCCCTCTGATGCTTCCACTTAACCTTAAAATCCGTCACGATTTTGGCCTGATCATTATTGCCAATAGAGAATAAATGAATCCCTCTGTCGAGTCATTGACAAGAGGGTGTTCTATTTATCATCTTGACAATCTTTCCCTTCTCGATTATTCTCTGTAAAGATCCTCTTTTGTTCTTCCCTGCTTGATGCAAAAACTGCAAAGTACAGTATGACCCATTGAAAAGACATAAAATTCCAGCATATTTAATCTTTCCTTTCCTTTTAGCCACTTCCACATTCGGACAAGAAGAAGTCAAGAGGGATTCCCTTCCCTATCTACCCGTTCCACCATTAGACCTTCCTGCTACTGAAATTCTCGTTACACCGACAAGGACTTCCGAGGTCTCTGTAACCATCCCCGCTCGATTTACCCTCATCACAAAAGAAGAGATTCTTGAGATGGGGGCTCAGGATTTAGGAGAGGTTCTCTCCCGCATTCCTGGAGCGAATGTTGGAAGATTCGGTTATTTAGGGCAGCCCCAAACCCTATTTTTGCAAGGGAGTTCTTCTGAGGGAGTTCTCTTTCTCTTGGATGGGGTCCCCATCAATGACATTCAGACCGGGGGTCTTGACCTTACCTTCATTCCTCTCAATTGGATCGAGCGGATCGAAGTATTGAAGGAAGGTGCTTCTTCCCTATACGGAGCGAATGCCGTAGGAGGTGTGGTTAACATCATCACAAAATCCTTCAAAGGGGGGAGATCCTATTCAAGAGTCGCCTTGGGAAGAGGTTCTTTTGAAACTTCTCGAACCGAATTTGAATTTGGAAGGGGGATTGGGAAGAAGAACCGAATCTATCTTACGGGAGACTTTCTCAATACGGATGGATTCCAAAACGAAGAATACAAACTGAGGGCGGGGAGCGGGAAATGGGCGATCGACCCATTAAATGGATGGAAGGTCACCCTCTCTGGGAATTATTTTAAGGGAGAGCGAGAAATTTATCCAGATGATACACTGGATGTCCGACGATCCGTACTTCGCCTCCATTTACAAAAGGACGATTCTGATTTGAGCCTTTCTTATCGTGATGAGTGGCAGAGAAATAAGAAAGGAGAAGATCAGAATCGAATTCTGGGTGCTGAATCCCTTTTGCGGCTCCCTTCCCTTCTGGTTGGACTTGAAGGCGGAGCCAAGTGGGGGAAAGGAGAGGAAATGGTGGAGGGAGGGATCTTTCTCGAAAGTGAACGAGAGATCTTTCCCCTTCTCAGAATCATTCCCATGTTGAGAGGTGACGCAAACTCAGTATATGGAGCAGAGATCAGTCCCAAGTTGAGCCTTGGCTACACAGCTTCTCTTGATTTCCATCTCTTTGCATCCGTGGGTCAATCCTTCCGTGCTCCTACTTTTGAAGAGCTCTTTGGGGCAGGGGGTGATTCAACCCTCAATCCTGAAAAGACCTTCTCCTCCAATTTAGGGGCACAATATCGATACGAGGGGTGGAACTTCGGATTCTCCCTCTTTCGAAATGAAACAAAGGAAGGGATGGGTTCAAATCCGAAAGTTCTTGTCCGCGGACTGGAGGGGGAGATCGAAACGGGAATCTTGAAACCCTTCAATTTGATTGGCTATGGAACCTTTCTACACACGGAGGAACAAGAGTCGAAAGCAGAACTTCCTTATCGTCCTCAATTACAAGGGGGAGGATCTGTTCAATACAGAGATGACTTCTTTCGAGGGAAATTGGAGATTCGTCTTCTTTTGGATGGAGAATATGTCGGAGAGAGGGTCTCAGAACCACCCGTCGAAACACTCGAAGCCTATCATTTGCTCCATACGAGAGGAGAGATTCGGATCACTGATTTTCAAATATATGCGAGAGTTTCCAACATACTGGATGTGAACTATCTCTCTCGCGGTAAACTCCCTTTGCCAGGCAGGACTCTTCACCTTGGTCTTTCATGGGCGTTTTGGGAATAAAAAGGGTCTTGACTTTTCTCTTGAATCATTTATTATCCAAATATGAAGCGGACATATCAACCGAGTCGTACGAGACGGAAAAGAACCCATGGATTCAGAGAGCGGATGAAAACCCGGTGGGGGCGGGCTATCTTGAAACGGAGGCGTGCCAAGGGTCGAAAGAAACTCACCGTGAGTGATGAAAAATGAGAGAGAGACCCTTAGAAGATGGGAAAGAATTAAAAAAGAACGGGAGTTTGATGAGGTCTTTAAGACTGGGAAATTCTACAGTGGGTCTCTTGTGAGTCTTGTTTATCGAACCCACTCCGGGCGGCGAGTGGGTTTCGCCGTTGGGAAAGGAATCAAAGGAGCTGTAATCCGGAATCGGTTAAAGCGTCTCCTCCGTGAGATCTATCGGAAGAAAAAGGAAGAACTGAAAATGGATGTGGAGATCATCTTGATTGCAAGGGAGAGTGCAGTTGGGAAGGGGTATCAGGAATTGAAAAAGGATCTCGAAGCCCTGTTTCTTCGAGCGGGAATTTTGAAATGAATGAACTCACCATCAGTCTCATCCGAATCTACCAGTGGTTCGTTGCACCTCTTCTCCCGAAGACCTGTCGTTTCGAACCTTCCTGTTCTAACTATACTCTGGAGGCCCTCCGAAGATTTGGCTTCCTCAAAGGGTTCTCTGTAGGAGCCCGAAGGGTCTTCCGCTGTCATCCATTCCATCCAGGTGGTTATGACCCTGTGAAGTAGAGAGGTTTTTGTGAAAGAACAACATAGGATTCTTCTCGCTTTCTTCCTCATCACCCTCATTGCTGTATTCTTCTACTCTCGATCTACCCAAAAACCCCCTCCAATTCCCGAGACCCCTCCAGATCGAGAGTTCTATGATGTAATCCAACCGAAAGAAGAGGAGGAAGTCGCTTCGTCTCTTCCACTCCTCCCCTCCATAGGGGAAGAACGAGAAGTGGTGGTGGAGACGGATCTCTATCGGATCGTTCTCTCGACCCGAGGGGGGACGATTCAATCGGTGGAATTGAAGAATTATCGGGGATGGGAATGGGATACTGTCGAGAAAGCCTGGAAGATGAAAGAATGGGTGGAACTCATACCTGCGGGGGGAGGGGCTCTTGGTCTTTCCCTCGGCAATGAGATGGACCTTTCCGATGTCATCTTCAATGTGGATAAAGAAGAATTGGTCTTCTACCGTCCTGGTGAGGTAGGGAGTCTCCAATTCTCCCTCACCCTCCCTTCTGGTGAAAAGTTGGTGAAGACCTATTCCTTCCGACAGGGGAGTTATCTTATTGGGCTGGAATGGGAGGGTGGAATGAGAGAGAGGGAGACCCTCAGTTGGGGATCAGGGCTCCGGACGACCGAGAAAGGGAAGACGAAGAGGGAGAATGGGGTGATTCAACCCAATGATCCCAAAGAAGACCTTCAAAATTTTGCTTCAGTGGTCCTGATGGGGGGTGAACTCCTCCGTTTCACCCGGAAGGAGACAAAGAGAGAGGTGTTTGATCCCATCGAGCTGGAATCGAAGAGCGGACCCGTTGCTTGGGCAGGGGTTCGAACCAAATATTTTATTGCTGCCCTCATTCCTCTTGAGGGGGAAGTGGAAGGGTTTTCTGCCCATCAGGTAGGACTGAAGAAGCTCTCTGTTTCCCTCACGACCCGAACCACCTCCAGGGTTCGCTATGACATCTATCTCGGTCCCATCGACTATGATCAGCTTCAGAGGTTGGGGGTAGGACTCGAGAAAGTCGTGGACTTGGGATGGAGCTGGATCCGTCCTATCGCCAAAGGGATTCTCTACCTTTTGAAATTTCTTCACAGGGTTCTTCCCGGTCATAACTATGGGGTGGTGATCATCCTCTTCTCCGGAATGATGATGCTGGTCTTTTTCCCCCTCACCTATCGGGGTCTCCGGGCGACCCAAGCAATGCAGAAACTCCAACCCAAGATTGCTCAGATTCGAGAGAGATATAAAAAGGATTCCCAGCGAATGAATCGAGAGACGATGGCCCTCTATAAAAAGAATAAGGTCAACCCCATGGGTGGATGTCTCCCGCTCCTCTTCCAGATGCCGGTCTTCTTCGGCCTCTATTCCGTTTTGAGATCGACCCTCGAGATCAGGGGTGCCAGTTTTCTCTGGTTAACGGACCTCTCTCAAGCGGATCCGTTTTACGTCCTCCCCATCGTTATGGGAGGGACAATGTTTCTTCAACAACGGTTCACCGCAACCTCTCAGGATCCGAGGCAGAAGATGATGATGTGGATGATGCCCATCTTTATGACATTTATCTTTTTTAATTTCCCTGCGGGACTTGTCCTGTACTGGCTGACGTATAACATCCTTTCGACTGTTCAGCATCTCCTCATCCGAAAACGTGAAAAGGTAGAGGAAGTGACTCCATGAGATGTGTGGAAGAGACAGGGAAGAGTGTGGAGGAAGCTGTAGAGAAGGCCCTGAAGAAACTGGAAATCGAGCGAGGAGAAGCGAAGGTGGAGGTTCTGTACGAGGGAGGTGGTGGATTCTTCCGAAAACCCTTCAAGGTACGGGTATCCCAAGCTTCCAATAGTGTCGTTATTAAACGGGTGATGCAAGAACTGTTGGAGAAGATGAGGGTCGAAGCCCAAGTTTCGGTGAAGGAGGATGAGGGAGGAGTGTTTCATTGTGATCTGAAAACCGAGGGGTTGGATGGTTTTTTCATCGGAAAAGGTGGCAAGACTTTGGAGGCACTACAGCATATCCTGATCAGAATTGTCAATCAGGAGATTCCTCAGACACGGGTGAGCCTCGATATTGGAGGCTATAAGGAGCGTCATTATGAACAATTGCGGATGCAGGCTTTGGAATTAGCCCAGAAAGTTCGAGAGACGAAGAAGGAAGTTGTTATGGATCCCCTTTCTTCCTCGGACCGTCGGGTGATCCATCTTGCCCTTCAAGATGACGCAGAGGTGAGGACTTATTCCACAGGAGAAAGAGTAGAGAGGAGTGTGGTTTTGGCTCCAAAAGTCCTTCCAGTGAAAAAATGAGGAAATTCAGTAGCAGTGGCAGTTGCAGTAGCAGTTAAAGTCAACTGCAAACTTCTATTTTCAGTAACAATGGATGACACAATTACCGCAATCTCGACCCCTCTCGGTGAAGGGGGAATTGGTATTGTGAGGATGAGTGGCCCGGAGGCGATCTCCATCGCGGATCAGATCTTTCGCCCAAAAGCACCTAGCAGCCCGAATCAGGCCCCTTCCCGCTTCACGCTGTCGAGTGTCTCGAGCCATACCGTCCACTATGGACGAATCTTGGATCCAGTTGGGGGAGAGGAGATGGATGAGGTTCTCCTCGTCGTGATGCGGAAGCCCAAAACATATACGACAGAAGACATTGCAGAAATCCACTGCCACGGGGGTCTCTTGCCCTTGAGTCGGGTTCTCGATCTCACCCTTCGATGCGGTGCAAGGCTGGCAGAGCGTGGGGAGTTTACGAAAAGGGCATTTTTGAATGGCCGATTAGATCTGTCTCAAGCAGAGTCGGTCTTAGACATTATCCGATCAAAAACAAAAGAAGGTCTAGATTCTGCCCTCTCCATTCACCATGGGGCCCTCTCCGAGGAGATCCGTTCTCTCAAAGAGAAACTGGTCTCTCTCTTGGTCCTCATTGAAGCGGAACTTGAATTTCCTGAAGATGAGATCGAAGAACTCCAAGAGACAGAACTTCTGGATAGGATTTTGGAACTCCGAAAAGGTCTTGAAAAGATGATTGAGGAAGGGAAGGCTGGAAAGATCCTTCGGGAAGGAATTACCGCCGTGATTGTGGGTAAGACCAATGTGGGTAAATCCTCCCTCCTCAATGCCCTTCTTTTGGAAGACCGAGCCATCGTCACCTCCATACCCGGAACCACCCGGGATACCCTCGAAGAGTGGATGAATCTGAAGGGAATCCCTGTGAAGTTGATCGACACTGCGGGGATCCGTGAGACACAAGACATTGTTGAGAGGGAAGGTGTGAAACGGACGAAAAAGGCTATTGAGATGGCCGACATTCTCCTCTACCTCCTCGATTCTTCGGATCGGTTAACCCCGGATGATCTCAAGATCTTTGATGAGGTAAGGGGGAAGAAATTTCTTCTTCTTTTGAATAAGTGTGACCTGCCAAAAGATGAAAAATTGGTTAAATGGTTAAATGGTGATTTTAAAAAAATAACGAATCACCAGTCACCAATCACGAACCACAAATCACGGATCTATGAGATCTCCGCTACCCAGCGGATGGGGTTAGAGGAGTTAAGAAAGGGGATGCTGGAATTGGTTTGGGGAAATGGGGTTTCACCCAAAGAGGTTGTTGTAAACCGCTCTCGCCATTTAGATGCTCTTAGACGTTCTTGTCTGGCTCTGGAGAAGGCGGATGAAGTAGTTCGTGGAGGGAAGACCCCGGAGCTGATTGCCTTTGAGGTTCGGGAGTCTTTAGATGCCCTGGGAGAGATCACCGGCGAGACCGCACCGGACGAGATTCTCAATCGGATCTTCGAGGAGTTCTGTGTCGGGAAGTGATATTTACGATTTTAATAGTTGGACTACCTAAGTGGAATGAAGGAAGCTGAAGATCTTTATAGTAAGATATTTTTTAGAACTCTTAGACTCTTGTCCGAGGTGAATTCCTTCCGGGAAGTTGCGAAGTTAGGACTTGAAACAGCTACTCCCCAGATCATTGAGGAATCCTACGAATACGTGCGACATGTTTTAACAAACCCCGAACTTGACAAGGTGTTTCTAGTAGATAAAAATAAATACTTTACGGCAGAACGAAAACAGGAGTTCGCAGAGAAATACATTCAATCTAAAATAATTCCATTCCAAGGAGCAGTTGATGCAGCTTCACTTCTCTTTTCCCACTCGTCGCTTGATGGTACTTCGATAGATCTTTGTCGTGTATGCGCTCTGATAGCTCCTCAAGATTGGGAGCCTTTCCTACAAGAACAAAAGGCGACACTACCAGAAATAAAGGTGACACACTACGATACAATATTGAAACAGAAGATTGAAAAACATCTGAAATCTCTAGACAGGGATTCGTTGTTAAAGAAGATTCAACGTCTATATCAGATTTGCCAACCGCCCAGAGACTTTAAACCAAAGCGAGACTACAAATATGACGAGGGAAAAATCAAACAACTCGATCGAGTGCATCACTTTTTCATGGGGTAACCCTGGGAAGC
>JADFOU010000089.1 GCA_022562655.1 candidate division TA06 bacterium | reverse complement strand
CAATATCGCTCAATGATGCTATTATAGTTAAAGTGAAATAGTTTTCATTGAATAATGGATAAGGAATATTTTGAAAAAATTCAGGAACTCCTCCAAAAAGGGGAGCCCTTTGCGGTAGCTACCGTAGTCAAGATCCAAGGCTCCGCCTCCGCCAAAGCCGGTTCGAAGGCGATCATCTTGAATAATGGAGAGCGGCTCATGGGATGGGTAGGGGGAGGGTGTGCAGAATCTACCGTCCAGAAGGAAGCCCTTGCCGCTATGAAAGATGGAAAGCCTCGCTTCCTCACCTTAGATCTTGATGATGAGGTTCTGGGTGTAGGAATGCCCTGTGGGGGCTCGATGGAGGTCTATGTGGAACCCGTCCTTTCCAATCCCGATCTCTTGATCATCGGTCACGGTCGCATAGCGGAGTCCCTGGCAGAATTGGGTCATCTCCTCCATTTCACCGTGACGGTTCGGGATCCCCTCGCCACAAAAGAAAATTTCCCCCACGCCCACCATCTCATAACAGGAGACCCGGAATTGAAGTCGATCAAAATTGGTTCAGGAACCTATGTCATTATCGCGACCCAGCACAAAGGGGATCATCTGGCGATGAAGCGGGTACTGGAAGAGGGGGCGGGCTATGTTGCCCTCATCGCCTCCAAGAAACGGTCGGGACTCGTCTTTGAATATCTCCGGGAAGAAGGGGTCTCAGCGGAAAAACTGAAAGAGGTCCGAGCACCTGCTGGGTTGGATCTTGGTGCGGAGTCTCCTGAGGAGATCGCACTCGCCATTATGAGTGAGATCATCTCCTTGAGGCGAGGAGGTTCTGGAAAGCCCTTGATGGAGGTAAAGAAAGCAACATAAGACCATAGGCTATAGACTTAAGTCCAGAGTCCAAAGTCTGGTTTGTTCAGAGGGGTCGTGAGAAGAGGCCCCTATTTTTATTCTTCTTTTATTCTTTAGGAGATCAAAAAATCAGCACGAAGGACTGTCATATCCCCTTTTTCTCTTGATAAATTGAACTTGACAAGAGGATGAGAATCGGTAAAATAGAGATCAGTTTCAAACCAAAAGGTATTTTGAATTTGTCTTACAAGATAAGGAGGAGAGAGGGAGATGGATTCTGTACAAGCAGAATTGAAAGAGATTCGAGGACTTCCACGCTCTCTGGTTCTCGATGCCTATAAGTTGATGTTTCAAGCCCGTGAGATTGATGAAACGGATCTCAAGTTGTTGAGACAGGGAACGCCGGGTCATTCTTTCTTTATCGGCAGTGCAGGTCATGAATGTATCGGGGTTGCTGCTGCAGTGAATACAAGGCCCGGTTACGACTGGTATCGACTCCACTATCGTGACCTAGCTTTTGCCTTGGCCCTTGGAATTACAGCCGAGGATATCTTCCTTGGAGTATTAGCCAGGGAGGGGGATCCTTTCACAGGGTCCCGGCAACTCCCCCGCCACTGGAGCAGCAAAAGGCTTCATGTTGTTACGGAGAGCAGTCCCGTCGGTGCCCAGTTTTTGCCCTCCGTGGGTATTGCCCATGCTGGGCGAATTTACTCCCTTGTAGAGGAAATAAATGACCGGGAGAAATTTTTTCAAAAAGATGAAGTGGTGGTTTTCACTGGAGGAGAAGCGGGGATCTCCCAGGGGGATTTTTATGAATCCGTCAACTGGGCTTGCCGAATGCAACTCCCAGTTGTCATTATTGTAGAAGACAATGAATGGGGAATTTCCGTACATCGATCCATCCAGACTGCAGGGAGGGATATCTCAAAACTCCTGAAAGGATATGAGGCTGAGAGGATCTTGAAGATCTTTAAGGTAGACGGAACTGACTTTTTTAAAAGTTTCAAGACGATGAAAGAAGCTGTTGCCCATTGTCGTGCGGGAAAGGGACCCTCCCTGGTCCATGCCGATGTGGTTCGTCTCCTGGGACACTCAAGTGCTGATGATCACCTGAAGTATCGCCTTCCGGATGACTTTGAAAGAGATAAATTGAGAGATCCCGTTTTGAAACTGCGGCAGGTTCTCCTTGAGGAGGAAGTCTTCTCCGAAGAGGAGTTGAGTGCGTTGGAAGAGGGACTGAGAAGAGAAGTAGAGGAAGCAGCCGAGAGGGCAAAGAAAGCACCCTTCCCGGATAAGAAGAATGCAACCCTTCATCTTTTTGATTCCAAAGTCGATCCAAGAGATGCTCCCGCACCAGAACCCAAGTTTTCAGGAGAGAAACTTCCCTATATGCAGATGGTCAATCGAGCCCTCTCTGATGCTATGGAGCGGGATCCCCGGATTGTGGTCTTTGGGGAGGATGTGGCGGATGCCTTGCCGGATCGAATTGATAAAGTCCCAGGGAAAGGTGGCGTTTTCCTGGTTACACATGGACTTCAGAAACGATTTGGGTCTGAGCGGGTCTTTAATACTCCTCTTGCTGAATCCTCCATTGCAGGGATCGCAGCCGGTCTTGCTCAGAGAGGTTTAAAGCCGGTGATCGAGATCCAGTTTGCCGATTATATCTGGCCTGCTACTACAATGATCGTCTCTGAAATTCTCACCACTCGGTATCGATCGAATAACCTTTATTCGGCTTCCGTGGTGATCCGAACGACAGACGGTCCCGGAGTCCGGGGTGCGATCTGGCACAGCCAGACGATCGAAGGGGTCTTCTCCAACTTCCCTGGACTTCACATCGTCTGCCCTTCAGATGCCCTTTCTGCCTATGGTCTTCTCACCACTGCCATCCGTTACTGCAATGACCCTGTTTTGGTTTTAGAGCCCAAGATGCTCTATCGGGAGCCCAAAGTTGCCTCTCCCTATGCCGGACCCGACTACTCCATCCCCTTTGGAAAGGCTTCCATCAAAAGAGCAGGAGACGATGTCACCCTCGTCACCTACGGAGCCCTTCTCGCCAAGGTACTGGTTGCTGCTGAGGAGGCGGCAAAGAAGGGAATCAGCGTGGAGGTGATTGATCTTCTGTCCATACTTCCGTGGGACAAAGAGACTGTCTACAACTCCATCAAGAAGACGGGGAAGGTGATCGTGGGTCATGCGGGGCAAATGACAGGGGGATTTGGGGGAGAGATGGCTGCGACGATACAGCAGGAGCTCTTCGACCATCTGGATGCCCCGGTCATTCGTCTTGCCGCCAAGGATTGCTTCATTCCGTTCTCTCCGCCTCTCGAAGAGGAAATCCTCGTCCAGACCCGTGAGATTGTGGAGAAAATTGAAAAGTTAGCAAATTATTGAAGAGTATTTTCAATAACTTGAACAGTCATTCTTGCTGTAAATCAATAATAGATAGCCGAGACGATTAAGTCTCGGCTATAAAATTAAAAAAGAAAAGAAAAAACCGCGGCGAATAGGGACAGTCACAAACTTTCAAACTTTTGTTTTTGGTCTAAAGGAATTCTAATATTTCCTTCAACGAAAAAGTGAATCTATGAGAACATCTGCATCTTTTTTCCGGGATCTATTTAGGACACACTAAAGAATAGAAGAAGAAAGATAAAGGGTTAAACTAAAAAAAACTTGAAGGAAGTAATTTTGGAACTGATTTTTGAATATTTGTGACTGTCCCTAAAGACTCCGAGGACGGTTATCCTACCGATTCGGGGAATATCTCTCATACCAGAAGCCAAGATCGGGTTCTTCCTGAGTCGCCTTGGCTTCTTCATATACATCTACAAAATCGGCGATTCGAAGAATTCCAACACCAATCATTATCGGGATTCCGATATTGTTCTTGCCTTCGTTGATGAGAGAGATTCCCCAGTATGCAAGCCCCGATTCACCGACAAGGGTCAGGAGACCCGTGCCCGTCTGTCCCAGATAGAAATACCCCCCACCGGGAACGATATTGAAAAACAAAGCCGCGGCTGTGCTCTTGGGGCCAGTTGGTTTTGGGAAGGGAAGGGGCTCTTCTAAAGTCTTGAACGGATCTTTGGGTTGGGTGATCTCTTCCGCAGGGGCGGGTTTCAGACCCTCTCCCACTTCTTCAATCTTCGAATCCTCTTTTTTGACTTCCTCTGGGACTTCCTCTCTCATCGCTCCCTCTTTTCCCAGTGAAATATTTACCACTTCTTCTCTTGGAAAGGTGAGAATTCCATAAGGGGTTTTCAGAATAACCTCCTCCTGAGTATAGGAGAGGATTGTCCCAGTGATCCGATCCCCGTTCTTTAAAGTAACCTCCTCACTGGCAAGAAGAGCGGGGAGTAAAAGTAAAAAGATCGTATAGTTCAAAACATTTCTTATCATAGAATCCTCTCTTTTATTAGACAAGTTTCTATTCTCAAATTTCTATTTCCCATTTTCTATTTTCCAACAACTATTAACGATCATTGACCATTCTCCAAAGGATCTCTTCTCCCTTTGTAATCTCCATCTCCACCCGCAACACATAAAAATTTGTCAGCGGATTCAGCGGATTCAACGGATTTTCTTTTTGACGATTCGTTTTCAAAATTAGGTTCGTTAGTCTCACCTCGTCTTTCTCTGTAGTCACGATTACTTCTGCTTTATTCTCTCGCATAATCGTCTCAATCTTTTCAAAGTCTTTCCGGGTATATCGGTGATGGTCTCGATAGCGAATCTTCTCCAAAATTCTGGCACCCAGTCCCTCCAGCGTTTCCTCGAAGGCGAGAGGGTTCCCGATGCTGGAAAGAGCGATCACCCTTTTTCCTTGAAGCCAATCGAGAGGGAGGGTACTGGTAACGGATCCGCCTGATGCGGATCCACTGCCAACGGGCAATATCTCCTTCGGTCTGTGAATGGCTTCTAAGATGGGGGCATTTGGATTGATGGACCGGAGCTTTTCATGAAGTTCGGAATTCGGAGTTCGGAGTTCGGAATTCGATATTTCGATCTGATTGATTCGGGTTAGGATGAAAAGATCTGCCCGCTTGAGGCTGGTTAGAGGTTCCCTTAAACCACCCGCTGGAATGAGGCGACCATTTCCAAACGGATTGGTGGAATCAATCAGGACAATGTTGAGATCTCGTTTCAATTTCTGATATTGAAATCCATCATCAAGAATGAAGATCTCCGATCCAAATTCTTTCTCGGCACGTCTTCCTCCTTCCACCCGGTCTGATCCTATGAATATTGGAACTCCATTGAGATTTTTGGAAAGAAGGTAAGGTTCATCTCCGATCACGTCGGGATGGTGAATGGTTAAATGGTTAAATGGTTGAATGGTTAATTGATTCTTACTTCGTCTTCCATATCCCCGTGTGAGGATCGCCACTTTTCTCCCTTGTTGAACCAGTTGAGAGGCGAGGTGTTGGACAAGAGGGGTCTTTCCTGTCCCCCCTGTTGTGATATTTCCCACACTGATTACGGATCCTTTTAAAGAAGACTTTCTTAGAAGTTTCAAGTGGTAAAGAAGAAACCAGAAACGATAACCAAGAAAATAGAGAAAAGAGAGAGGACGTAAGAAGAATGAATAGTGAATGCTGGATGCTGGCCCTGAATCAAGTTCAGGGTGGATGCTGGATGCCTTTTCTTCCTTTTTGGAGAAGATTCCCTTTTCCATCAAGTAACGAAGGGTCTTTTGGGAACTTCCTTGATTATTTTGAAGAAGATGATAGGCGGCCTCTCCCATATTCTTTCGCACTTCTGAATTGGAGAGGAGATGAAGTATCTCTTGCGTAAGATCCTGGGGTTCTCGTACCATCACCCCACCTCCGCTCCTCAAGAGTTCAGCTCCCATTTCACGGGAGTTCTCAATATGAGGACCGAAGAGGACAGGGATTCCCCAGCGGGCTGGTTCTAAGAGATTGTGACCCCCAAAGGGGAGAAGACTTCCTCCCACAAAAGCCACTTCCCCAATCCCATAGACCCAATCCAACTCTCCGATTGAATCCAGGAGGAGAATCTCGTGGGTAGGGACAGGTTTAAAACCGCTCTCTACTTGGGTTCTTCTCGTCCAGCGAAATCCACTTTCTTTGATCAATGTCTCGACCTCATTAAACCGATTGGGATGACGCGGGGCGAGGATCAGAAAAGCCTCTTGAATTTTACTCTTCACCTCTTTGAATATTTCGAGCAAGATCTTCTCTTCACCTGGACGGGTAGAACCACATACGATTGTACGTCTCCCATCCGGGATGCGCAACCTCTTCCGGAACCACGAGATTTCACTGATTTTCACAAGATTATTCTTCTCTGTGTTAATCTCGTGGAATCTTGTGGTTACATTTTTCATTGACGCTGCATCCGCCTTGAGGCTGCCGAGAACCTGAATCCGTTGGGAATCAACGCCTAAGGAGATGAGACGATCTTTGTCTTTCTTTCCCTGTACTATGAAGAGATCGAAGTGATTGAGAACCTCCCGAAAGAAGAATCGGAAGAGGCGGTAGGCTCGAAAACTCTTTTCAGAGATCCGCCCATTGACAAGTGCAATCTTTGCTCCGCTCCTCTTTGCCTCCCGGAGAAGATTGGGCCAGAGTTCTGTTTCAGCGATAATGAGTGCCTGGGGTTTTGTCAGACGAAGAGCACGCTGAACGAAAGGCAAGAAGTCGGAGGGAGCAAGAAGATGGGTCAATTGAGGAGTGATCGGGGCGTTCAATTGTACGCCCCGACTCTTGCCGGTCCTTGTCATTGTAGTGAGGAGAAGGCTTGCATCAGGGAAGGAAATCCTGACTTGTTGGATGAGAGTTGAAAGAACCCCAACTTCCCCCACGGAAGCCCCATGAAACCAGAAGACACGCTTGCCTTTGAGGGATGGGAAAAATCCCCATCTCTCCTTCTCATCGGAATTTCCTCTTAGGAATTGGAGAGGAAAGGCGAGGAGGGAGAGAGGCGTGAGGAGGAGGTTGTAAAAAAAATAGCCCATTTGGAAATGCGGTTATAGGGTAACGGGTAATCGGTAAATGGGTATTTTTAGTTGAAACGATAAGCGAGTTGTCATTTAAACCAGTTCGTCAATTACCAATCACCATTCACAGTTCTTCTAAGACCGCTTTGGCTGCCTTTACAGGAGCCCCGGGTTCACCCAGCTTTGCCTTCACTTCTTTCAGGTCTTGACGCATCCGATTTCTTCGATCCTCATCGGTCAGGAGGGAAATCGCTTCAGGCACGACCAGGGAGGGTCGAGCAGAGGACTGGATGAACTCCGGCACCACCCTCCGCTCAGCCACGATGTTCACAAGCCCTAAATTCTGCACCCTTACGATCCTCTTCCCAATCCAGTAGGAGAGGGGGGAAAGCTTGTAAAGAATGACCATGGGGGTCCCTAACAGGGCCGCTTCTAATGTTGCCGACCCGGAGGCAACGAGGAGTAGGTCTGCGTTTTTCATCACCTCGTAAGTATTGCCATTGATAATTCTCAGCTCAGAGGAACTCCCAATGCGGGGATAGCGATGCTTCACTCTTTTCCAAATCTCCTTTTGTTCAATCCCCGGGGCAAGGGGTACTACGAACGATGCCTTGATCTCCTTCTGGATCTCCTCTGCGCATTGGAGCATCAGGGGGAGAATCCTCTCCACCTCTCCTTTCCTGGAACCTGGAAGGAGTCCAATCAAGGGCTTTGCAGGTGAGAGTTTGAGGGAATGGCAAAGTTCAGAACGAGAGAGTTGGGAATGGACGATGTCTAAAAGGGGATGACCGACAAAGGTAGTAGGGACCCCAACATCCTGAAAGAGTTTTTCTTCAAAGGGAAGAATGACGATCGCCCGATCTACCCATCTCTTCATCTGACGAAGACGCCACTTTCCCCATGCCCAGACCTGAGGGGTGATGTAATAGAGGACTTTGAATCCCTCTTTTTTGGCTTGGCGAGCGAGGCGAAGGTTGAAGCCTGGATAATCGATTAAGAGGAGGAGATCTGGCTTCCTCTCCTTGAGGGCTCGACAAAGGG